>DAIOVK010000547.1:0-2510 GCA_036759045.1 Kapaibacterium sp. (SeqCode)
AATTTTGTCATCTCCATTTAAATAAAGCATTTGCTTTATCAGGGGGTTCGAAATGGAAATTGTTAGAACTACCCACTTTATCTCATTTTTCAGATAAAATGAATTTTTGTTGCAATTTAACTTCCTGGATAATAAGCAATTCTTCGAGTATGTCGGCTAATTGGCTTGCAGCATTCCTACGTTCAAAACTATTTATTAATTCTGTATTAGGAAAAATAACCTGTTTTTTTTCTTTCCAAGCAATATAATATTTTAAAATAATATCAGCAATTTTTTCAATTTCGGTTTGATGGGCGATTTCTCCGGCTTTTGTTTCATTAATTAGCTTTGAAATAGCACTTTTCTTTGGTGCAATTGCGATAACCGGTTTACCAACTCCGAGATATTCATACACCTTTCCCGGCACAATTTCTTCACTTTCCTTTGATTCATCAACAATTAGCAAAAGAGCATCTGAAGATAATAAATGCTTGATGCTTTCTGAATGATGACAATAGCTGATTTTTTCAATAGAATTTTGGAAAGTAGTGTTTTCAAACATTTCTTCAACTTCTGCTCCGAAACGACCTACAAAGCGAAGTTTGACTTTCTCTATTTCAATAAGTTTTTTTTGTAAAAGTAATTCAACTGCTTCCAAAAAGCTTTTCGGATTTCTTCTGCCATACATAGACCCAGTATAAGTAATTGTAAATTTTTCATTTCCCTGAAAATCAACTTTCGGAAAATCTGCAGAATCAAAGCCATTAGGAACAAAATGGAATTTATCAATACTTAAATCGCTGTATTTATTAAAAACATCTTTAATAATTCCCTTCCAAGCACATTCGACTGCATCTGCTTTTGAAAAAACCGTATGCTCCATATTTTTATCAATACTTGCGGGCAAAAACCATCTTTTAGGCGATGAGATGAAATTTGTCCAGGGGTCTCGAAAACCGGCTACCCATGGAATACCAAATTCCTTTTGAACATAATGACCAATTAAAGAACAGGTGTATGGCGGAGACGAACTATAAACAGCATCAATTTTTAAAGCTCTGAAGAGTGATTTCAGTTCTTTTTTTGCACTAAATAGCCAGGCAATTCTTGCATCGGGAATGAAAAAAGTAGCACGAATAAATTCAGCAATTTTTTCTTTTAAACTAATTTTTTGGTCTTCTTTTTTGATAACATTCACATCAACAGGAACTCCTTCCGGTTTACCCGTTAATTTTCTATATAAACGGTATGGCTCGAAAAAAGGAACGCGAATAACCTGTGTATTTTCCGGTATTTTTTTTAAAAGTGATTCATCTCTTGCAGGATAATCTCCATCTTGAACAGTGAAAACGATTGGCTCCCAGCTAAACTCAGGTAAATATTGTATATGCTTTAAAACTCTTTGTACTCCCGGTCCTCCCGATGGAGGAAAATAATAAGAAATTACTAGTAATCGTTTCATAATAAAAATTTCAATAAATATATCAATATACAAAAATAAGAAAAAATAATTGTAATATCTTAACTCATAATCAATAACTATAATAAAGTAACAGGGAGATTTGATTCGGAAATAATATTACGCTGAGAATCTTTAGAATAAATAAATGTGTATATCATTTCCTATATGAAATGAAACATATTATTAGTTTTATTAGGAATTTTTTTATTGCCATTCTGAGAGCAGCATAAAAATTTTGTATCATCAAAAAAACAGAAAGTTAGATTCTTTGCTGCGTTACAAAGACAACGCTTCTTTTGCCCTACAAAACCTTCCGAAGGTTAATTGGACTTAATGTAAGTTAAAAATCTAAACTTTCTAATCGTTCTAAACTTTATGCCATCTCCATTTTAAAAAAGTCTTCATTTATCTGGGGATTAGAAATGACATCTATACGTTTGTCTGTCATTCTGAACCCCCTTATTAAGCAAGTGCTTTATTTAAATGGAGATGACATCACTAAAAGCGTCATTCTGACGGATGTCAGAATCCACTTATTACTGCTCAACGCTATTCAAATTTAGCTATTTCAATGAAGCATTTGGGCTTGCCCAAATGTAACTAACAAGTGAGCAAGCTCACTTGCTTTCCCAAGATGGATTCTGGCATACGCCAGAATGACAAGTAAAGATGTTATTGGTAACGAAGTGAGGAATCTCAAGTATAGTGGAAACAATGACTTGTGAGATTCCTCGCTGGGCTCGGAATGACAGATTATATTACCATTATTGTTAACGGTTTAGTATTAGATATAAACTTTCGTAAAGTTGAAGCAGTCAAAAGTAAAGATGTCATTGGCAACCCCCAAATAAAGGAAAACCTTTATTTTAAATGGAGATGACATCACTATAAACGTCATTCTGACGGATGTCAGAATCTATCTTGAAAAATAGTTTTTATAGGTCATTAGTCATTTGTTATTAGTCATTAGTATTTTTACTAACAACTAATGACCAATGACTAATGACTAAAAAGCAAGATGGATTCTGGCATACGCCAGAATGACAAGTAACGATGTCATTGGCAACCC
>DAIOVK010000548.1:0-2509 GCA_036759045.1 Kapaibacterium sp. (SeqCode)
AGAGGGGACAAAGGGGTGTGTTCTTTCTTACATTTAATATCTGAAGCAATATCAAGGAGATAAACTATTATAAGTATATATTTTCTTTTATTCAGAACGTACTTTTTTTATAAGGTAAAAAGAACACACCCCTGCCCCTCTCAAGAGGGGAATAAGAAAAGTAGAATAAAGAGTGTAATTAAAACTACACTTTTCGTTTCTCAAAAGAGGAATTGTGTAAGGTGAGATATATAATTTATGTGGTCAAGCATTACTCTTAATTTAAAAATTACAAAATGGAAATTATTTAAAATTAAATTTAAACTATGAAACTTATTAAAATTATTATTTTTCTTTTAATCATCTCGAATTACTTACATTCAGAAGAAAAAATCGGTAAAATTTATATAGAAAGAAAAGAAGTCTTTGACCCAAGCCAAAGTGATTGGTTCTTTGCTGCCCCATTAGCAAATTTCTTTCACACAGTTACTAAGGAATACATAATTAAAGATGAATTGCTTTTCCGGGGGGGAGATGAATTAGATGAAGAGCTACTTGAGGAAACTGAGCGAAATTTACGTAACCTCGACATATTTACAAACGTAAGAATTGAATACGACGAAAAAGTTGAAGATATTTTTGATATTTATATTACAACGCAGGACAAATGGTCAACCCGCCCACCCCTACTTTATGGAAAAGGTGGTAACACATATCGGCTTGGCGGAAGATTCGAAGAGCTAAATTTTTTAGGAACCGCCTCGCGCTTTAACATTGAAGCTCTTTATAGAAGTGAAAACGACATCGGAATGCAAGGTAATTTAGAATTTTCTCAAAATCGAATTTTTCGCTCTAACTATGCTATTGATTTTAAATTAACAGCAAATAAATTCAGAACAGACCAGTTCTTATCTATTTCCCAACCGTTTAGGGCATTGGATTCAAAGTATAATTACGGTATTCAATTAACTAATAATTTTGGGAGTGATTTTATATTTGCAAAAGATGTCAAATATACTTTAATCCCTTTTAGAGAAAGGCGAGCTACTGCATGGTTTTCAAGGGGCTGGAAAAGGAAGGACAGAGTCTTTTTTTCTGCCTTGGTTGAATTAGAAGATGTAGAACGCGGAAAACCGGAATACAGAAGGGCTTTTGACAATACTGGAAAGGTTCTAATTGGATTCTCCTCTATTTCTCAGGATTTTCAAAAAGAAACTATGCTAAATACATATCAGGAAGAAGATTTATCCATTGGTGGCTGGGGAACAGCTATTCTCGGTAAAGTTTTTCCAATTGGACACCGCGGAGAAGGTCTTTACTACCTTGCAGCCCAGGGCGAAAAATCCGTTATGTATGGAAATAATCTGTATCTATTCGGACAAATCACCGGAGCAAGCGGATTCGCTAATTCTAATGGATATTATACTTATCAGGAGTTTTTGGGACTCTCTTTCTTACGTATTACACCGAACCTGCTTTTGGCAGCACGAATTCGTCAACAATCTGTTTGGAACTGGGACCCAATGAGGCAGTTAATTTTAGACAATGAATCCGGCTTGAGAGGTTACCCGGCAAATTCCTTCATCGGAGACAACAGAATGTTTGCTAATTTTGAATTAAGGGCTTTCCCGAATATTCCTCTTTGGATATTTAATTTTTCGGGTGTGCTTTTTTATGATACAGGAACTGCCTGGCGTATTCACACTGATTTAACCAAGACACAATGGCATAATTCTGTCGGTTTTGGAATCAGAATCCACGATAATAAATCAAGAGGTGCCACCAGCGTATATCGTATTGATTTTGCTTTCAATCTTGACAAAGGAAAATTTGGCGAGATTATATTTTCTTCTGACCAGCTTTTTTCTGTTTTCCAAAACCACACTTACAGAAAGCCACAGGTTTACGGACTCGAATTTGACTATGAATAGAGAAAAGATGGAAAGTCGTATCCAAGAAATCGGATACCCAATCCTTGCGTTTTCTCCTTCTCAAATGCAAACTTGGGAAGGAGTTTTTTTATTGTATGAAAAAGATTGGCTCCACTTGGGAAGATGAAGTTTTTCTGAATACAAATGTAGAGACGTAGCATGCTGCGTCTCTACAAAACAAACAATCCAAACTATCCCGCCAGGGATTGTTTTATTGTAGTAAATGTTTTATGTTGCCAGTATTACAATTTTCCAGTCATACGAAAAGCAAGTTGATAGAATGACAAATCTATAGTCATGCAATCATTTCTTAATGATAGTATGACTTTCGAGATGATTTTCTTTCTTCATCATCTTCATCAAATAAATCCAGAACTCTTGACTTCTCGTAGTTTCAGAACTCTTGATACCATAATGAAAATAAAGGAGTTAGAAGATTTACCCCGTAAAGAACAAATGCGCAAATTATAACAAAAAGCTATCATTCCGAAACGAAGTGAGGAATCTCAAACTCTGTGGTAACAATGACTTGTGAGATTTCTCGCTGCGATTACCAATGACATCGTAGTTTGTCATCTGCTTTTAAGTGAAGGTCTTTC
>DAIOVK010000549.1:0-2507 GCA_036759045.1 Kapaibacterium sp. (SeqCode)
GATGATGGTTATTGAGCAAAATATAATTCAGATGGAATTTGTCAATGGGCTGAAAAAATTGCTGGTTCAAGCCAGGAGAGTATCACTACAATTAAATCAGACGACTTAGGAAATATATATATAATCGGCCACTTTAATTCTCAAGTCCTTAATTTTAATAATAATATATTTTTAGAAAATAGCGGAAATTCTGACGGTTTCATAGCAAAATACGATTCAAGTGGAAATTGCTTATGGGCTGAAAAAATCGCTGGGGGCGCTCAAGATGGTATTAGAAGTATATCCAAAGTCAGTTCAGGTAACGTTTATGTTGTTGGTAGTTTTTTTTCTCAAAATCTTTATTTTAATAATGGTATTTCACTTACTAATAGTGGTGGCGATGATGGTTATTTAGCAAAATATAATTCAGATGGAATTTGTCAATGGGCTGAAAAAATTGCTGGAGTTTCAAATGATTATGCATCGGAATTGGTTGTTAATAATTTAGGTGATATATTTATTGCCGGGGAATATGGATCCTCTCCAATTTATTTTAATAATGGCATAAATCTTAACAGGCAAGGTAGTACATTGGATGCTTTCATTGCAAAGTATGATACATTAGGCATTTGCCAATGGGCTCAAAGTATTTATGGTAGTAGTACTGATTTTACGAGCGGATTGGAACTTGATAATTCTGGCAATGTCTTTGTTACAGGGTGGTTTTTATCATACAATCTTTACTTCAGTAATGGATTATCAATTTCAAACAATAGCTATGGGGAATATGATTCATATATAGCAAAGTATAATTCAACAGGTATTTGTCAGTGGGTAAATAGAATTGGAGGTATTTTAAGTGATTTCACTACTGGTATAGTAAATGATTTTTGGGGAAATACATATATTTGTGGTGAATTTGAATCATCAGTCTTGAACTTTAATAATAATATTTCGTTAAGCAATTCAGGAGGAAGAGATGGATTTTTTGTAAAGTATAATTCTAACGGAGTTTGTCAATGGGCTGAAAAAATTGCAGGTGCATCTTATGATGGAATAACTTGTTTAGCTATAGATGATTTATACTTGTATATTGGTGGTAGTTTTTCATCTCAAGTACTTAATTTTAATAATGAAAAAACACTTTTTAATATTGGTAATCGTGATGGATATATTGCAAAATATAATATAGCGGATATTGCTGATTTCTCACTTAGTAATGGTTGGAACCTTATTTCAAGCAATGTTTTGCCTTTAGAAACAGCAATGGAAACAATATTTAACCAAACAGAAAACCTTGTTATTGTAAAAAATAATGAAGGTCAAATTTATTCTCCATCTTTTGGAATAAATCAAATTGGAAACTGGGATATTACGCAAGGATATTATGTTTATGTTACTTCTCCTTCAATCTTGCAAATAGAAGGTATTTTAGTCAATCCCTTAGAAACACCAATCAACCTAAATCAAGGGTGGAATCTTGTTTCCTATCTGCGAAACAGCGAAATGCTTGCCCAAGATGCTCTTCAAGGCATTACTGGAAGTATGCTTTTTGCAAAAGACAAAATGGGAAATATTTATCATCCGGGCTATGGTATAAACAATCTTGGTAATATGATTCCCGGCCAGGGCTACTGGATTTATATGAATGCACCAGCAGTTTTGACGTTTCCGGGGAATTGATTTCGGTAGTCAGTTATCGGTAGTCGGTTTTAGGCTTTTTTGGTAGAGACAAGGCATGCCTTGTCTCTACGTTTTTTTCTTCTCAAGTTCAGCAGCTTTTGAATGATTTTCTAAAACATAATCTTTCTGCTTTGCTTTTTATTATAAAAATGTTTAATTTACATTTATAGATTTAATAAACTGGATAGAATATGAAAGAATATGAATATATAATTTGGAGAGAAGGAAATTATTACGTTTCACAGTGCTTAAACGTTAATGTTTCTTCTTTTGGTGAAAGCTACACTGAAGCCCAAAAAAATTTAAAAGAAGCTGTGGAACTATATTTTGAAGATGAACAACTTGATTTACCTGAAGTATATGATATTAGCATAGGTAAGGATTATTTATATGTCTAAATTGTATTCAAGTAAGGAAATTATTTCAGTTCTTAATCTATTAGGTTTTTTCTTTTTCTCACAGAAAGGTTCACACGGTAAGTTTAAAAATTCTGAAGGCATTATAACCATTGTTCCGATGAATAAAAAAGAAATACCTGAAGGAACATTATCAAGCATATTAAAGCAAGTTGGACTTTCTAAAAATGAGTTTAAAAATAAATTAGAAATTAAATAATCATACCTGCCAAAATTCAATTATACGTCCAACAAAAGTTGGCTTTCAGCTAACAGCTGTCGGCTTTCAGCATTTTAATTTTTGTAGAGACACAGCATGCTGTGTCTCTACAATTTTTTTGGTTTCATTTTTTATGCGAAAGAGCATATCAGAAAAGCAGTTTTAAAAACTCATCAAAATATTAAATAATCAGTTTCGTTTAATTTATTATTTACTTTTTATGTAAAGAA
>DAIOVK010000550.1:0-2505 GCA_036759045.1 Kapaibacterium sp. (SeqCode)
CAAAACTATTTCGACGTTATTGAAAAATTTGTTGATGCAAAAATTAAATATGTTTCCCTTAGTCCCGATAGAAACGACACTTTGATTTGTTAAAAATACAATGGCTTTCCATTTATGATTTGCATGGAAAGCCATTTAAAGACATTCCATATTTTCTTCTTTTAAATTCGTAGCTCAAGTCTCTTCATAATTTTTTATTTCGCAGTTTATCAAATAAAGACTCTTATTTAAATGTGAGTTAGTTATTCGCCATTAGTTATTGGTCATTAGTCCAAACCGATAACAAATAGTGCAAAATTAAATCGTCATTCCGATACGAAGTTAGGAATCTCACAAGTCATTGTTAACACAGAATTTGAGATTTTTCACTTCGTTCAGAATGACGTTTATAGTGATGTCATCTCTATTTAAATAAATGACTTCCTTTAGGTGGGGTTACCAATGATATCTTTACATTTACTCTACAAAACTTTACGAAAGCTAAGAAACTTTCGCAAAGTAAAAAGAACTAAATACTTTCGTAAAGTTTCTTAACTTTACGAAAGTTTAAAATCTAAACTATCTAATCTTTCTAAACATTCTTAACCTAATATCATCTACATTTAAATAAAGGTCTTGCTTTATTAAGGTTCAGAATAACATTTTTAATAAATTCTCTTTATTATCAACGCAATGATATACTTCAACACCCAATAGCCCTTAAAATTATTTATTTCATTTTTTTAATGAGTTGAGCAAATACATTGTCGAACTTATCGAATTTTTTTTTAATTTGAAGATATTAATTAAATATAGTATTATTCAATATTTCTATATTTTTTTGTTAAATATTTATATCATTTAAATTATAATAATTAAGGTCAATTATGAAAAAAATAGTATTATCAGTTATTTTCCTTTTTATCTTTCTATCTTATCAATCCTATTCAGAAGTAGCTTTTAAATATATAGAAAAGAACAAATTAATTGAAAAAAAACTCCCTGATGCTTCTTTTGGAGTATCAGTTAACAGTAAAGATAGCTTGCTTCAGACAATTTTTCTGGGACCGAATATTGAACGGAATGTGATTATTGAATTTAAATCCAATCCTGTTAAAACCTACAAAGGTCAAAAGAATTTTAGTTTCAAGGAAAACGATAAATTACTCGAATCTATAAAAGCTGAGCAATCTAAGTTCCAGAGCGATTTAGAACTTATTATAAGTAATAAAAGCAAATTGAATAATCCAGCTTTGTTAGATGCAAATTATAAAATCAATTATAGCTATAAAATTGCAATAAATGGTATTAGCTTAACAACTTATCAATGGGTAATTGATGAAATTTCCAAATTGGATTATGTGAAAAAAGTTCATTACGTTATTGAGGTTAAAATTAATGATGATGTAAGTAATAATTTGATTAAAGCAGACAGCGTTTGGTATAACCTCGGAGTTACCGGCGAAGGTATATTAATAGCAATTATAGATACTGGAATAGATTCAAGTCATTCAGTTTTAAATAATGGAAAAGTAATTGGTGGCTATAATTTTGTAAGCAATAATACAAACTTTTTCGATGACCACGGGCATGGAACACACTGCGCCGGCATTGCTGCAGCAAATGGTAATGGCTTAACAGGCGTTGCTCCAAATGCTTCTCTTCTGGGAGTAAAGGTACTAAATGCCGGAGGTTCTGGCTCTGAAGACCAAATCATTGCCGGAATAGAATTTGCCATTGACCCTGATGGAAACCCCAATACTGACGATGGAGCCGATGTTATAAGTATGAGTTTAGGTGGAAGTGGAAGTCCGGAAGACGCAATGTCCACTGCCGTCAATAACGCTGTCGAAAATGGGGTCTTTTGTTCTATTGCTGCTGGAAATGCTGGTTCTGCTTTATATACTGTTCAGAGCCCGGGTTGTGCTAAAAATGCTATGACCGTTGGTGCCTGCGATAATAATAATTCGATTGCCGGTTTTAGCTCAAGAGGGCCAAACAGTAATAATTTTGAAATAAAGCCAGATGTCATTGCTCCCGGAGTTAATATCTACTCTTCAATACCCAATAATGGATTTCAGAATATGAGCGGAACCTCAATGGCTACTCCACACGTAGCAGGTGCTGCTGCATTGATTAAGCAAATCCACCCCGATTGGTCGCCAAAGCAAATTAAGTCTGCTCTTATGGAAACTGCATATGACGTTTATGCAAGCGTTTGGGAGCAGGGAAGCGGAAGAATTGATGTTTACAAAGCAGCTCAGGTCGAATCAATACTTTCTCCTTCTTCTCTTACTTTCGGCTTAATTCCTTATTCACAGGATATTTGGACAAAATCTGACACTTTGACATTATTCAATACTTCCGATGAAGCTAAAGTTTATTACTTAACTGCTGAGCATACCATTCCTTACGGCTTTTCTTATACAATTGAGCCGGAAGAGATTTATCTTGATGCTAATTCAACTGCAGAAATTGTCTTTACTATAACTATTGACAACAGCGTTTTCCCTTTATCCGAAGCAA
>DAIOVK010000551.1:0-2503 GCA_036759045.1 Kapaibacterium sp. (SeqCode)
ATTCCTATATTACCATTGTCATAAATTGAACCGTTTTCGAGTGAATTACCATTTGATTTGGGTATATAATTAGTAGTTAATCCATTACCATTCAGATAACCGGCATTTGCATGATTTCCCCAGCCAAAAGCAGCATTCCAGTTTGAAATATCGTTTGAAGTTATTGTAAAAGCAGCAGAATTAATGAAAATTGGGTCTATTTCCTCAGCAGGTGCAAGTGGCATCCAGTTTGTTCCGTTCCATGTTAACACATTGCCTGAAATAGCATCCATTTGATTAATATCAATTCCTTGAATAGATCCATTAGCAATTTTTCCGCTTGTTATAGCATTATCAATAACTGTGTTAGATATAAAACTATATGGAGAAGACACAAGCGTTACACGTGGTAGAGGCAATGAACTTTCTACTTGGATTTCAAGCCAGTATTGGGCATCAAAAGGAAGGATAATAGGACTTACTGCTCCGAGATATACGTCAAAAATACCATTATTTACAGAAACCTGCTGAACTTCCTGCCAAAGAGAAAAACCAGCTGTTTCATCATTCCACAATGAAAACTGTATGTTATAGTTTCCATTTAAAGCATTTCCATCAATGTCAGTTAAAACTCCCTGATAACTGATTTTTTGAGGGACTTGCGAAAAGACGCTTGATATACTAATAAAAATTATTAGTATGGCTAAGGTAATGATTTTTCTCATATTGATGCCCTTAAAGTTGAAAAAATTAAGTTATTTAATTTACTTTTTTTCTAATTGTAAATCGTCTTCTCTGTACAAAATACCTTTTTCTCTTGGTTGATTATAAACTTCTGGTGTTAAGTACTTTCCTTTATCTTTATCAGCTTTTTCGACCTCAGTTGGAATTCTGTTTTTTTCAGCCCAAGCGTCTTTACGAATACCAGTAACCTGCCAGGAAACTTCTAAGCCGGCAGTTCCACCAGCAATTTTAAATTTATTATTTTTAACTTTTTCTTTAATATAAATATTTGCAAAACCGCCTATGCAGGTTAATTGATAACGAAAATCCTTATTTAATGATTCAAAGTAGTCTGGTAAGTCAATAACTGCCTCACCATTTTCATCAAGAACGATATTTCCATTATAAACGTTCATCATATCTGGAGATTCAACAAAAGAATGAACTAAATATTTGTTTTCCGGGTCCTGTGGATGGTCAATTTTAAAAGAACCGCCTAATTTAGAAAGATTTCCTACAACATCAACATTGCCATAAAATATTGCAGCTTCTCCAGTTTCAGGAGAAAACACTGAACTTGTTGTGGTAAGTAAATAACTTCTTGAAATTGAAAAAGCTTCCTGATAACCAGCTTTTATTATATATCCCGTGCTAGGATTTACCTGCTTATAAATTAACAGCGGATATGATTGATTTGGATTGAGTGGATGGTCAAGACAAAGTTTAACGTAACTGTCTGCTTGCTGTCCAGGTATATAAAACATTGTATTAAGTCCTACTTCAGCAGAACCAAGCTCTACATGTCTCATTTTACCATTATTTTTAATATCTCCTTCTAAAACAGCATCATTATCAGTTAATAATATATTAGTAAAATCACCGTTAATAAGAAGGTTTGTTTGGTTTTGAGATAGAAAACCAACATATTCATTATAATTATTACCAGCTAACAATGTCCAGCTATTGTTAAAATTTGGTGATTGGGTCCAAACTCCATGATCACAGGCAATAGAAACATCAGTTCCAGAAGTCGTGTTTGTTGCTCTTACTCCTTCAATGTTAGTTGCTAATTTTGTCGTAATTCCAAGTCCATTATACGCATAAACACCAGCATCTTCTTTTCCTAAACTACCAAGAAAGCCAGAAGTTCCATTTACACCAACAACGCCATAATTAACAGAACCAAGACGACCAACATTATTATTCGAAGACAATCCTGCAACAGAACCGCCATTGCCACTATTCATAACCATAAAAGCATCTGAATTACATGTTGGATTTGCAAGATATGGGAAAGTGATACCACTACCTCCGCCAGTACTTGAAATAATAATATTATTTTCAGATTCCTGAACTGTTATATTTGTTCCTGCAACTATATTTACTCCACCTGTTAAGCTATTCAAACTCTGAACATAAGGGTCAGTGCTATTTAGATAGCCAGCATCAGCGTGATTGCCCCAGCTATATGCTTCTGTGCCTTGAGTATAAGCTTGATTCCAAGCACTGAAATCTTCATAATCTAAAGTATAAGCAGGAGAATAAGCAAACATTGGGTCGGTTTCAGTGAATCCGGTCAAATACCCTGCATCGGCATGATTTCCCCAGCTATATGCTTCGGTGCCTTGAGCAAAAGCATTATTCCAGTTTGATATATCTTCATTTGTTATCATAGAAGCCCAGGAACTTGAGAAAAGCGGGTCGATTTCAGTAAAAGAAGTTAAATAACCCGCATCAGCGTGATTGCCCCAGCTATATGCTTCGGTGCCTTGAGCAAAAGCATTATTCCAGTTTGATATAT
>DAIOVK010000552.1:0-2503 GCA_036759045.1 Kapaibacterium sp. (SeqCode)
GAATGACAGGGGTAAAATTTTGTCATCTCCATTTAAATAAAGCATTTGCTTTATCTGGGGGTTGCCAATGACATCTTTACTTTTGTCTGTCATTTCGAAACGAAGTGAGAAATCTCACAACTCATTGCTACCACAGAATTTGAGATTCCTCACTTCGTTTCGGAATGACAGGGTTAACAGATGTCATCTCCATTATATAATGAAGTATTGGCTTTATAAGGGGGGTAGAAATCATAAGCATGCGAAGTAACATACTACGAGGCATCAGTAGTACTGAATTTTGAAAAATGAACTAAACAAGAAATAAGCCATACTATCAAATTGTTGATTGTATGGCTTAGAAATTTATAAAACGTCATACTATAAACTGGCTTATTGTATGACTTTTATCACTTTACTCACTAACGATAAACTTGCCGTTAATAATATTTGATTTAGAATCAATAAAATTATAGAAATAAATTCCCTTTGCTAATTGAATCGGAAATGAAATATTAATATTGTTCTGAGAACCGCTTAATTCTTTCTTAAACACACAAATACCAAGATTGTTGTAAATCTCAACTTGTTTAATATCTGAATTGCTATTGTTTAAAATATGGAGATTTCTTCCATTAGAAGGATTTGGATAAATAGTAAAAGCATTATTATTTGCAGATTCCTTAACACTTGTAATTTCTTTAGATTTGAAATAATAAGCACTATGAGTTGTGTCGCCGTCAATACCAACGAAACGAGTGTATCTAAAAACATTTGCATAAGTGTTTTCTCTTAAGAAACGAATAGTATTATGCATTGTTCTTTGACCTTGTGTGAGCCCAAGCTGAGAAAGCAAAATTTCTGGAGCAGGTGTCCCATTTAGAAAGATAGTATCTGTATAAACAACTTGAGTAGCTACTTGTAAGACATTAATTGGTTCTGAATATCCCGGCAGTAATAGTGTGCCCCAACCAGTAACAATAATTGAAAATTCAGTTGTTTGCTGGTGCCCAACAGGTACGTTAACTAAACCTAAGCTTGGATAATTAAATGTAGCATTTATCATCCTCTTAGTTTGATAAGTGGCTGGAACAGTTTGTCCCTGGTATGTAAGCGGAAATGGAACTTTAACTAATTCCGGAGTATATTTTACAACTTGTTTGGGAACAATAAGATTACTTGTTTTATCTTGAGAAAGAGGAAGGAACAACGAATCGGTAAGGAATCCTTGACTTTTCAACCCATAATAGCCAATTTGGTCAAATTCAAGAGTTCTCAGATATGCACCAAAAATAGTATAATTGTTTTCCCAATAAAGAGTAGCAGTTGGAAAGTATTCTTGGTATGTGTTAACATTATCAACAACTGTATCTTCATCAGCTGTAGTTTGAACATTTGATAAATCGAAGATCTGGTCAGCTCCTACTTTAATATCAATCGCCTGTAATGATTCCAATGTAAGAAATTTAGCATACATAGTGTCATTAGGGGTAAAAGTGAAATTAGAGCTATCTATCACAATTGGCTCGTTTGAAAAAGAATGCTGTGTAGCGATAAAAGAAAAAGCAATCACGAAAAAGAAAACTGAAAGTAATGTTTTTTTCATAAAATTTCCTTAAAAAAATATTGATAATTAGTTTTTTTGAACTTTCCGAAAGTTAGAAACTTTTGAAAAGTATGTTATTATTCAAGTTTTATACAAATAATTTAATTTTTCTGTCATTCTGACAGATGTCAGAATCCATCAATATAATCAACACACGGGTTAACCCGTGTGTTGATGTGTCTTTCAAATCCACTTTCCTTATTCCCCTCTTGAGAGGGGATTAAAGGGGGTGTGTTCTTTTTTCCCTTATTTAAAAGTAATTTCTAAATAACGAGAAAAAATGATTATAATATTTTATCTCCTTAAAATTACTTCAGATAAAAAAAAGTAAGCAAGAACACACCCCTTTGTCCTCTCTCAAGAGGGGAATTGAATTTGTGGTTTAAAATAAAAAGAACTTATAAGTCCTGCTCTGCAGGAATTGAATATTTAATAGTTTTAATTATTCGGATAAATTAAAACAGCCGGTGATGTCATATAAATCCAATATCCTTCTTTTGGATTCAAATTTGTTAGAGTATTCAAACCGAATGCAGGATAATATATATTTCCGAAAGCATCTTTAACAAAAATTAAACTGCCATCTATACTTTGTAAAGCATCAGCTGGTGCCATTGAAGAATTTCTTAAGTAAGAAACCATATTCCAACCTTGTTTCAGCATAATCGGAGTATTTTCCGGTTTTACCGGGGCACCCAGAAATTCTAATGTCGATGGAGCAGTAAGATATACCCAATAAGCATCTTTAATATCCCAATATCCTATTGTATTGATATTATATGTGGGGTCGTATATTGTACCATTTGCAGCTTTTACAAGTGCTAAATTATTAACCTGAGCAAACATATCAATAATGTTTGGATTTTGAGGCATAGCATTGCTTGAAATTAAATTCCAGCCAGTATTCAAATTTATTTC
>DAIOVK010000553.1:0-2500 GCA_036759045.1 Kapaibacterium sp. (SeqCode)
GCTCCAACAGATTTTCAAGGGTATATGCAACTTACGATATTACCCAAAATCAATGGGCTTTGGGCGATTCAGCGATGGGAAGATATAAGCAATGACAAAGATTCCATAAAATCATCTTTCAGCACATTAAAAGCAATTTTTTCAAATTAATTTTGAATATTAAGGAATTAGGAAAAAATTAGCCATACTATCAACTTGTTGATTGTATGGCAAGTAATACAAAGTTGCTTTTATAAATATTATTAAAGTGTCATTTCGAAACGAAGTGAGAAATCTCACAAGTCATTGCTAACACAGAACTTGAGATCCTACACTTCATTCATAATGACAGACGAAATTGAATTATTAGAAACTATCATAAATAGAAATATGAACGATTCAATCAGCGAAATAGGAATAAAACTCAAAGATATATTCGGATTTCAATACTCTCCCGTTGGAGTTTACTTTACAGAAAATCGTCCTGAAAATGCTTCTGGATGCAAATCAAAAGGCAATGGTTGCATTGTTCCATTAATTTTTTCAAGTGCTAAAGGCAAAACAGTTGCTATTGACAAAGACACAACAGGGTTTAACTGCTCTGCTTTTTATCTCGGCTATCAAAAATGGATTTTCGATGGAATAGAAAACTTTTTATCTAACGATGTTGTATGGGGACGAGAGCCGGAAAGATTTATCAAAACTAAAGAGCAGGCAAAAGCATTTGTAGAATCATTTGTTCCTGAAGAGTTAAACGAAAAAGTAGCGGTTTTCAAACCTTTAGAAAATTTTAAAGAAAACGAAAAGCCGGAAGTTGTAATTTTCTTTGCAAATGCAGACCAGTTAAGTGGCTTAATATATCAATTGCATTACAGCACTCCAGATGTAGATGACTTGGTTGTAACCCGCTTTATGTCAGCATGCGGAGCAATGGTTACATTGCCCTTTAAATACAAATCAGAAGGTAAGTTGAAAGCATTTTGGGGAACACACGACATTGCAGCAAGGTTGCGTCTTCCAAAAGACATAATGACGCTTTCAATGCCTATGGAATTAGTTTATCAAATGTATGAAGACATAGATGAGAGCTTTTTAATTACAGAAAACTGGCAAAAGATTAAGGAAAGAAATTAGCGTATTTTTGCACTCCTTTCTAAGTTGCAATAGTATAGTAATTCGTTAAATGACTTATCATCTTGTGTCATTCCGAAACGAAGTGAGGAATCTCACAAGTTATTGTTACCACAGAGTTTGAGATTCTTCGCTGCGCTCAGAATGACTAGTTGTTATAAAGTTTTCAATGAATTATTACACTTGGGAAAGTTGAGTAATTTACATTATTCGATACATAAATTTGAAAATTAATTTACTGAATTGATATAAATCGGGAGAAATATTTATGAAAATCACTATTATTGTAATTGCTTTTTATTTTATTATGTTTATCGGTGCTTTATCTAATCCGGATTGTTTTTATGAAGGAATACAAACTACATATTCACAGAATAAAGAATTCTTTCTCAAAACAATTCCTTTTAGCAAAAATGGATGTTCTCCTTTTGGAAAAACAGTCATTTATTCTGCAGATTCTGTAAAACAATATGATATACCAAGATATTTAGATATTTATTCGCATAATAGAAAAATCTTTTTAAGCAATGATGGTAAAAAGGTTATATATGTTGCAGATGAGAGTTATTATTGGGATAGCACTATTTATAAAAATATTGAGATTTTTCATAATGGAGTTTTGGAAAAAGAGTATTCTTTAAGTGATATTATTGAATGTAATAGTGACTTAGAAGATTGTCATCTTTTTTATGATGATGTATTCGTTGATAACAGTACTGAAAATAACAGATGGAGAAGAAAGTATAAAGATAATGCTAGCGATTTTGAAAAAAAAATTTGTCAAAATCCATTTTATTTTTCAAGTGATACTGTTACAATTTTTTGTAAAAATTCTGTTGTAGCTCAAATTGATGTTAAAACTAATAATTTGATAAAAAGTAAAATGAGTGAATTTGATGAAAACAGAATAAATAAACTTGATACTTTTAGAGTAACTACATCTAGGTTTAAAAAACCAGAAAGCTATAAAATTCCATATTTATTAAATGGAAAAGAATTTGAAGTTGCTTTGGCTGAGCATTTAGATGTTAAGCTATATCAAGAATATTCTGACACTTTACAAGAATTTAAACCCTACTATATTGATATTGAATGTTTCTTTGATAAATATGGCAAAGCATCAATTAATAAAATTGAAAATGATATTGATTTAAAAAAGGATAGTATTGAATCATTTATATTAAATAATACTTATTATATTGATACTTTACCTGATGATATTGATAAATGGCTAATAACTGAAATTTTTCGTTTTATGAATAAAGACGAAGAAATTTCTAGGCAAGAAAGAAAAAATGATTTAAAAATACAAGAAGAGTTGATTCAGAAAAGAAAAGTTGCTGACACAATTGATGGTTTTTATATTCCAAAAAATCTTGAGGAGTGTTTC
>DAIOVK010000554.1:0-2482 GCA_036759045.1 Kapaibacterium sp. (SeqCode)
ATTATGAGAATTTCCAGATGAAAAATATTGAGTATTTACAAAAATATTATTCCTTAAATCAATTCCGGATACATTATTATAAATATAAATTGCACTTGATTTGCTTCCACTTTGACTGCTTCCGGAAACTGTGCTTCCATACAGGTTTATTGTATTGTTATAAATTTTAAATCCAGAACTTGTTCCGGAAAGCCATATCCCTGCTATACCAGACGAACTTGTTCCACCGTAATAACCTTTAATATTATATATTTCGTTATTAATAACATTAATATTAGCATTAGCAATATTAGGATAAAGCAAAATTCCCTTAGCTCCCATTTGGTAACTAGTATATCCTTCTCTGTAAACATTACTAACGCTGTTTTTTAAAATATTTACATTTTTTGAGTTCCTGTCAATATATATTCCAGTTGGTTCAGTTGCAGCATCATCATAAATCGTTAATATATTTTTAATTGTATTGTTTAAAATATTGGCACCGTCCACCCAGTAAGTGTAAATACCATATTTTTTTACACGGGCATCTCCTCCAATTGTATTATTAGTGATATTAAGATTTGTAAGATAACTTTCTGTAGTTTCATATCCTTGTGCATAGATTCCGTAATGCACTAAATTAATTTTATTATTGCTGATTGTAATATTATTATTACCAGTACCAAAAATATAAATTCCACGTGATTCGACACTATAATTTGATAAAATCCCTTTTATATAAGAGTTCTTTATTGTGATATTAGTAGCACCGAGACCTTCGTTATGATTTTTTATACTAATAACGGATGGATAATTTGTTGTATAAGAATTGTATAGTGTTAAGTTTTGGCTAGTTGAGCCATCATTTGCACCGTCAAATATAATATTATCAGCTCCATATATATAAATAACTGAAGATAAATGATTTCCCTGAATCGTAGGATTTACACCTGTATTTGGCTTTATTGTTAAAGTATTTGTAGAACTGCTCCCGAGTATGCTTGTTATGGTGATTGGAAAGGTTTCACTTGCAGAATAAAGCTCGTCATCTAAAATAAAGTTGAGAGGACCAACTATTTCATTTGCACAAAGATAATTGACAGCATTTGTGATTGTGTTGTAAGGAGTTGATTGAGCAACTCCAATATGCTTATCGCCGCTAAGTCCTTCTACGAAAGTAAATGAATTTGGAGTAGTTGGTGCTGAAATTATTGAATTAACGTTGTCAGCTGAAAAACCAATTACTGGATTTGAGCCAACATTTGGTGCCGGAGCGTTATCCTGGGCAACAACAAAATACTGAATTACCGTTCCAAAAGCCGGAACAGCGCCATTTAAAATAGAATAATCGAAAGAAAAGCTAAATGGTGAACTGCTATTTGTTGCTTCTGTCCATTTCCAGCCGTTATCTGTGCTTGTATTCCCTACGAAGGCGTTATCATCAGTTGATTTTTTATAATACAGACGTGGCTTACTCCCCGGATTTACATCAATTTCATTATTGTCAGTAATTGTAACATTTCCAAATGCTCTTGGATTTGAAGAAGAATTTAAAAGTGCTGTATAAGTAATAACCGGACTGATACCATCAATTGGCTCACCGGCAAATTCATCAGCACCAATATCAGGGGCAGTAGCTGGAAAATTCAGATTGTTAGGATAACCTGAATGTGGAAAACGTGCTTCTCCATCGTAATCTGTATTTAGAATAAATGGCTCATTTATTTCAGAAGCTCCGCTTTCGCAACGTGTTGCAATAGCTGAATTTATTCTTAAATTATAAGGACTAACTCCACTTATAAAGGGTGGATTTTCTGTTACCGATAAACTTTCTTTCGGACTTACCCTTGTTTTATAAGCATTTAGAGTTTGGTCTGAATTTGTTCCGTCAAAAAATATAACATTTTTAGAACCCGGAGTTCCGGAATAATATAAATTATTATTAGAATTGGACAATGGGGCGTAAGTTGTTTCTAAACCCTCATAATATTTTTTATAGAATATTGATACTGCTTTTGAATTTGCATTAGAATTATTTGTTAAATTTGTTTTATTAACGAATATATTATTTTTAATATCAACTAAATCTGAAGTAGCATAAATATAAAGTAATGCAGTGCTAATATTTTGGTTTGATGAACTTTCAGGATAAGAAAAATCAAGTAGAACTGTATTGTTATAAATATTTGCATTAGTTTCATAATTTATTGATATTCCAGCAGTTGCTGCATCATCTGTATAAGTCGATAATGGTGCTTTCAAATCATAAATATAATTATTATAAACGTAACCGATATTAGAAACATCAATACCACGTGTAAAGGAATAGGTTGAACTTCCTATTGATGATAATCCATAAATTGTATTATTATAACAACTTGAAGGATTTTCATCATTAGGTCTGAAGTATATACCAAATATTCTGTTATTTCCAGATAAATTACTAATAGTATTATTTCTTATAGTAGAATTGTTAATCATAGAATTAAAAATACCATAAATG
>DAIOVK010000555.1:0-2482 GCA_036759045.1 Kapaibacterium sp. (SeqCode)
CACGCCACCCAGATGGTATTATTCCGCTTCCCGGACATTCTACCAATCTAATTCAAAGATTTACAGGTTATTATGACCTTAGGTATTTTGCATATAAAAGAGATACAGCAAAAACCACAGAATGGAAAACTGACAGGGAAAAAACTATTCATAGTAACAAATATAATTTAGTCTATAATCTTCTTCTGGATACCGTTCAAAGAAAAATTTCAACACCAATTCCAGGAACTATTCCTACTGTAAATCAGGTTTGGATTAGCTATGAAGAAGCTATTATGTTTACTGCTGCTAAATTAAATGCTTTTGACCCAGTTAAAAACTTATATCCTTTAGACTCAGCAAGATTAAATATTAAAGAAAATAGAATTAACTTTATTGGACAGCCAGTTGATAATTTCTCAAGAGAATGGGGACATATTGTTATTCTTCCAGGCGCTGGAATTTCATTCTTCAGAAATTGTACTTTCGACGGTTTCCGCAAAGATACTACTGTTGACAGAACAAAATATTACGGTTATGAAGCATTCGCTACAAATCC
Organism: Kapaibacterium sp. (SeqCode); assembly: GCA_036759045.1. Taxonomy (GTDB): domain Bacteria; phylum Bacteroidota; class Ignavibacteria; order Kapaibacteriales; family UBA2268; genus JAAYJM01. The sequence goes on from DAIOVK010000555.1 coordinate 539, forward strand.
ACTTCCCTGGATGAATTTAACAACTGGGCAAGTAGATAATTTAAACAATCAAATGAGAGTTCTTACTAATGGTAGTGGTGGTGCAATAACTACTTTCTCATCACGCACATGGCTTATTGATTGCGAATTTAAAAATAATATGGCTCGCAATCGCGGTGGTGCTATCCAATTTTTACAAGCTCCAAATGGCCTTCCTAAAGATGGAACTTTTGCTTTTGGTACTTATTATTTACCTACAAAAAATCCAAATTTAACTGAAAGAGATGGAGCACCTTCAACAATAAATGCTCTTGTTCCAGTAATTGATTATATTGATGAACAATTTGCTGAACCAAATTTAGCAACAGCTGCACTTGCTCCGTTCCAATATAATTTTGCCCGTCAAGCTTATGATGATGGACGTATGTCAATTTATCTAGGCAGATTCAGAAATGTTACTTTTACCAATAATAAAGTATTACTTTCAAATATCGGACAAAAAGCAGTTGGTAATCCTCCTGTTCTTATTATTACCGACTTAGACAATGAAGCCCTTGAACAAAAAGATGGACGTAATACCGCTGCCGGTGGTGCTATGTATATCTATGGTCAAAACCCACTTGAAGTTGGTCTTGGTATAAATAATAGCTTATTCATCAAAGCAGCTGATGGTGTTACTGATGAATTACTTACTTTCAAAGATGATACTTTTGAAGCATTAAATAATAATGCAACTTCATATCAACCAATATTGGAAGATGTATTTACACAACAAGGTGCCGTTGGTGGTGCTATTTATGTTGGTAATCTTTCCTTAAATAATCCTTATTTAACTGCAGATGCAACATCTTTAATTGTATCAGGTGCATTCAAAAATAACTCAACAGTAACTCCATATATCAATGAAGATTTAGATGAACTTGAGGATGCTGCCAATTATTCAAAAGGTGGTGCTATCTATACAAACTCTGATAACTGGAATGCACGCTTACAGGTACGTGGCGGACCGGCAAGAGTAAATACAGGCAACGAAACAGAATTTATTAATAATATGTCTGGTGTTGGTGGTGCAATTTATGTAGAAGCCGCATGGGGAAATCAACAATCTCCAGTACTCGGCGGACATGATATAAAAAGTTTAGCCGCTCAACTTAATGACTACCCAAGAGACTATGGTTTCTACGTATTATTTGAAAATAACGCAGCCCAATATTTTGGAGGTGCTATCTATACCGAAAGAGCTCCTGTTATTACAGGTGCCGGTGGTATTGACGGTCTTTCCTCAATGGGTTACGGTGGTGTTCGTGCAATTAGATTCTTAGAAAATACAGCTAGATATTCCGGTGGTGCTATTAATGTAGATTTATCCCGCCGTGGACTTCTTCCAGAGCATAGAGCTATTCAAATTATCAGAGCAGAATTCGTTGAAAATACTGTTGGTATTAGTTCAGCAATTACCGCTGATAATAAACCTTTAATTCGTGGCGGTGGTGCTATTTATTCAGTTGATGCCGACATTAACCTGGTAAAAGGTACTGAATTCAGAGCTAATAAAGTTATGAATGGAAACGGTGCTGCTATTGCACTTATTCGCCCAATTAGAGAAATTAAGAGATTCTTCTTAACTGACCTTGATAATGTTGTTTTTGACCCACTCAAAAATAATATTGCAACTAATTTCATTTCAAATGATGATGTTTTCACTTTCAAATCAAGTCCTTATCCTCCACAAACAGGTATGTTAACCCGTTTCCTTGATAATGAAATTATGGTTGAAGATGAAGTTCTTGCAGCACAAAGCGGTACAGGAACAACACAGGTTGAAATACCCGGTACAATCGTAAGAAATGATGACCTACTCGGCATTACTTTCCTTAACCAAGGAACTGGCTTTGCTGCTGGAGAAAATGGCACTATTATGAAGATTACAGAAGAAGGTTCTAAATGGGAATATGTAAATGCTCC
>DAIOVK010000556.1:0-2475 GCA_036759045.1 Kapaibacterium sp. (SeqCode)
TTTAAGCATGTTTGATGCAATTTTAAAATAGATTCTTTCCAGTTTTCTTCATCAAAATCAGCAGCTATGAAATGAGAAGTGTTGTCTTCTAAAAGTGCATAAACTCCAATCGTTTCCTTGCCTGATAAGTGATTCATTATAGCATCTTCACCGAAAGGTAAATACTCCTTTTTTTTATAATCTTTGAAGGAACCTCCGGCAGCCTTATGTTTATTATAGTCGCTCCAGTCAACTTTATAAGCAGGCATATAACCACTTTTCCCGTCTTTCTCCCAACGAACAGCATAAACATCTTGCCTACCTTGAAATAGGGATTTGAGAAGGATTATATGTTCTGATGAGAAATTCAAATTGGCTTAAGTAAGATTAAGTTTTTCAAATAAAACCCTGTTGCGCTCTCTTGAATCAATTAGAATTTTATCAAAACTCATAATCTCAATGTACATGTTATAATTGTCATTAAAAGCGAAATAACCGTCTCCACTGGGCAACAATTTATACCCTGCATCAGATGCAAAAGATTTTAATCTTTTGGTTAAGTCACAGATGATGTAAGCGTAAATCGGGGTATTACTTCGATAGCCAAATTCCCTATCATACTTGTCTTTTGCTTCACCATCAATTATTTCTCTTGCATATTTGTTTATCTGCGATATTGGGTTTTCTAAATCGGTATAATCATCTCGCATTGGTCTTTTAAACTCAATTAGCACAATAGACTCATAAGGTTTATCATCATTAGAAAATGCAAAAGGTTTATTAAAGATGATTATATCAGGTCTGTCTTTTGATTCGGAATTTACAGGCTCAATCGCTTTAAATGATTTATCTGAAGCCAAGTATTTATGATAAGAAAGTTTTTCATCCAAAATCCATAAATTATGGTCCTCAAAACCAATTTCGTCTGATAAAGTTTGAAGTGGAAACACTAAACTATGAACGGCTTTCTCGGTTGCATTGCGCTTGAGTAACTTATCAAACAAATCAAGAACTAATTTTCGATGAATTACATACTCTGAAAGTCGAGCATTACCAACCTCAATAATCTTGGAATATAAATCTTTATGCTTTTCTTCGAATTCAGCTAAATCCTGCTCACTTTCAATAAATTTTAATACAGTTTTAGTTTCCTTTTTTACATCAAGCTCAAGTTCTTGCTGAATTTTAAAAACCTCGATTTCCATTTTTTCTTCTGACAAAGTAGATGGAATCTTTTTTAATGCGTCAGGTTTATATTTAAGCAATTGTTTATATCTGGGATGTTGGGAAACAAAATCCATGACTTTATTTATCCGCAAAGCCGATAAGCTTTGAATACTCTCTTCAAATTCAGTTTGAATATAATCTGTAATGGTTTTGCGAAGTTCCTCTTGCGATGTTTGGTCTGGGAATTCCATTGTCCCTTTACTGAAATTTATTGAAGTACGCTCTTCGTTAACGTTATTATCCAAAAAATCACCTTCAACATAAACGGCAATAGAAAAGAAGTTTCCGTCTTTATCAACGAGTAAATTATCTAATTCCGGAATATCTATTGAAATTTTATCAGAGTCAACTTCACGCGAGTTGGCACAATAATGAATTTTATTATCAACCTTTTTGTTATTCAAAAGCTTTACCAAACTTAGCTTGAACTCGTTTTGTCGTATTTTGATTTTTTTCGATTTAACTTGCCCATTTGTAAACAAGTTGAACAAATCATTTACAACAATTTGTGAACCATTATCATTTAGTAAAATCCGAGGACAATTATCGTTCAAAAAATAAATAAAAGTATGCTCAATTATTTTTAATGAAATGTCTTCGGATTTACTATTGCACCATTTTCTGTAATCCTCTTTTAATCCTTTAAGTTTTACTATTGTATAGCGTTCTTGTGTTGTATTAACCTGTTCTAATGAATGTTTTTCAATTCCCTTTTTAGTAGGTTCAAAATTAAATTTACGCAGATTCCATTGTCCTTTTTCTTTGAAACGGCTTTCAATCTCAGCTTTTTGAAATGCCCGTAACCAAGTAAAACGACCAATCCCTTTTCCTCCTTTTTTATATGTAGAATGGGCATAATTAAATGATTCAAAATTATCAGCATTAAAACCTATACCGTTGTCTTTAATAACGAAATCAGTTATTTCAGAAAGCTGCTCGCTACCTTCAAATTCAAGGCTTTTCTGTCCAGAACGAACAATATCAATTTCAATTATTCCGGGGGACGTTGCGCTATCTTCCTCAATTGCCTGAATGGAGTTGACAATGGCTTCATATAAAGGTAAAAGTGTATTGCTGTAAGCAAGTTTCTTTTCGTTTATTTTTCCTTTTATATCAATCTCCATTTATTCTTAAATTGAGTCCGTTAGAATGTTAATTTTTATCAACAAATATACAATTATCTGTGGGTGCGTCAGCAAAATTGCAGCTCTTTTGCAAGCTTTGGTTTTGAGCGTCTGCTCGTGGGGCTTGCAAATGTGCTGCAATGTG
>DAIOVK010000557.1:0-2471 GCA_036759045.1 Kapaibacterium sp. (SeqCode)
TTACCAATGACATCGCTCCTTTGTCGGTCATTCTGAACGAAGTGAAGAATCTCAAGCTCTGTGTTAGCAATGACTTGTGAGATTCCTCACTTCGTATCGGAATGACAGGGTAAAAATATGTCATTACCATTTAAATGAAGCACTTGCTTTATCTTGGGGTTCAGAATGACAGACATTAGAAATAAAAAATTATAAGGTTAATGAGTTCTGAATTTATTAAAAAAAAATTTATAATTAACAATTAATTAACGATTAGGAAAAGATTATGTGCGGTATTGTAGCATACATTGGCAAGCAAGAAGCCAAAGATATACTTATCAATGGATTAAAACGATTGGAATATCGCGGATACGATTCCGCTGGTATTTCTTTATATGAAGGAAATGAATTAATAACAATTAAAAAAGCCGGAAAAGTTGCTGATTTGGAAAAATGTATTGATAAAAGGGTATTCACCACAAATATAGGTATTGCTCATACCCGCTGGGCTACTCACGGTGTTCCAAATGACACAAATGCTCACCCACACTGGGACAATACCGGCAATATTACTCTTGTCCACAATGGCATTATTGAAAATTATTCTGCCTTAAAGAAAAAACTTTCAGAAGATGGCTTTTCATTTTATTCAGATACAGATACAGAGGTGCTTGCAGTTTTTATCGGTGCTTTGTATAATAAAGTAAAGAATATGGAAGAAGCAGTTCGTCTTGCCCTTTCTGAAATTGATGGAACTTTTGGTATAGCAGTTTTGTCTAAATACGAGCAGGACAAAGTAATCGTTGCACGTAGAGGTAGTCCAATGGTGCTTGGTATTGGTGATGATGAATATATTGCTGCTTCAGACGCTTCTGCTATAATCCAACATACCCGCCAGGTAATTTATCTTTCAGATAACGAAATGGCTATATTAAAAAAGGATAATTTTTATACTAAAACAATTGATAATATTGCAACAAATAATAAAATTCATTTAATTGAATTTGATATTGAGCAAATTGAAAAAAGTGGTTACGAGCATTTTATGCTTAAAGAAATCAATGAGCAACCGAATACTTTTCACGAAACTTTAAGAGGACGTTTACAGGCAGAAAAAGGCAATGTTCGTCTTGGAGGACTTTTACCAGTTGCTGACAAATTAAAAAATGCAAACAGAATAATAATAACTGCCTGCGGTACTTCCTGGCATAGCGGTCTGGTTGGTGAATATTTAATCGAAAATCTTGCTCATATTCCTGTTGAAGTGGAATATGCTTCTGAATTCCGATACCGAAACCCTATTTTGGATAAAGACGATATCGTTTTCGCAATTTCACAAAGCGGTGAAACAGCCGATACTCTTGCTGCAATAAAAGAAGCAAAACGTAAATCCGCGACTACTGTTGGTATTGTAAACGTAGTTGGAAGCACTATAGCCCGTGATACTGATGCCGGAGTATATATTCACGCTGGTCCAGAAATTGGTGTGGCTTCCACAAAAGCATTTACTTCACAAATAGCTGCCCTTCTGCTTATTTCACTTTCACTCGGCAGAATGCGCAATCTTTCTCAGGTTGATGGAATAAAGATGGCAAATGCTATGCTCAAAATTCCGGAGCAGATGCAAGCCATTTTAGACCATACTGAAAGAATTCAGGAAATTGCAAAGCTTTATTCAAAAACAACAAATTGCCTTTATCTTGGCAGAGGAATCAATTTTCCTGTCGCTCTTGAAGGTGCTTTGAAACTAAAGGAAATTTCATACATACACGCAGAAGGATACCCTGCTGCTGAAATGAAGCACGGTCCGATTGCCCTCATTGATGAAAATATGCCTGTTGTGTTCGTAGCTCCTCAAGACGAAATTTATAATAAAATAATTTCAAACATTGAAGAAGTGAAGGCAAGGCGTGGAAAAGTCATTGTAATTGCTACAGAGGGCGATAAAAAAATTAAGGATTATGCTGACCACGTAATAACTATTCCAAAGACTATGGATATTTTGACGCCAGTGCTTGCTGTTTTACCATTGCAGCTTTTGTCATATTATATTGCAGTTGAACGTGGCTGCAACGTTGACCAACCACGTAATTTAGCAAAAAGCGTAACAGTGGAGTAAAGACTGAATGCAGTGAAAAAGAAGAACTTTATTAAAAAGAGATGACATCGTTTATTTTCCTGTAGTCGGAAGTTCTTTCTGACTGCAAATTAACAAAGTCAGAAGAAACTTCTGACTTTAGGGAAAACTGTAGAGTAAATTTTATTTTATATAAGAAAAGTTCTTAAATTCAAAATTATGAGTTTTTAGTCATAAGATGACTTTTCTAGTGTTTGACCACATTAATTGTAAACTTTTAAGTGTTATTCTGAACCACAGAATAAAAGAAGACTTTTATTTAAATGGTAATGACATCACTAAAAGTGAAATTTCGAAACGGTGCTTTTCAGTCATACTATCAGCAAGCTGATAGCATGACAAGAGATAAGTCATG
>DAIOVK010000558.1:0-2468 GCA_036759045.1 Kapaibacterium sp. (SeqCode)
TAAAACTATTCAATTTAGTCTATATAAAATAAGCTAATAAGGTTTTTCAGACTGGGTTATCATTTTTCTACTAAGGTTTATTATTGAAATAAGGTTTTATGGTTTTTATTAAAAATTATTCTTGAAAAAGAAACCTTATTCTTTTTAATAACCTTAGTAGAAATTAAATATCAAAGAGTAATTAACCTTATTTGTTTATTTCAGTCATGCTATCAACTTGTTGATAATATGACTTTTGCTCTTCATTTAGTTCATTTTCTCAAAAGTAAAGGTCTTAGTTTATATTCGCCTCAGAATTACAGATTATATTACCATTATTGCTATCAGTTTGGTATAAGAAAAAAAATAAAAAAAATTTGAAACAAATTATAAGTTATTTGTATATTATTTGTAGTAAAGATGATAATTTATAAATTATGAAGAAAAAATTAGACACGCTTGGAGATAATGAACTGTTTTATTTTCTTAAAGGAGGCGATAAAACGGCGGCTGAGGCATTTGATGAAATATATTCAAGACATTCGAAGCGGATTTTTATGTATTGCAGAAGGATTTTAAACAATCAACAACAAGCTGAGGACATATTTCAGGATACTTTTCTTAGCTTTTATAATAATGCACAAAAAGATATTGTAATGACAAATGTGCCAGCTTACCTTCTGCGAATTGCAAGGAATCTATGTTTAAAAAGTAAATCGAAAAATCATCAAAGTTTGGTCTTTATTGAAGATTTAAATCTTTCTGTAAATGAAAATAGTTTGGAAAAACATGAAATGCAAAACATCATTTCTTCATCGCTTAATCTTATACCGGACGAATGGCGTGAAGCCGTAGTATTGCAAGTATATGACGGTCTCTCATACAATGAAATAGCTGAAATTATGGAGGTTCCAATGTCAACTGTCAGAAATTGGATTGTCCGTGGAAAAAAACAACTTAGAGAAATTATTTCTCCTTATTTTAACGAAGTTCCTTTAAATAATATAGTTAATTAAAATGAACAACTACATTGAAAATATCTCTGATTTAATCTATCTTTTCATAGATGGAGAAACAGATGAAATAGAACAGCAAGCTCTTTTCAAAGAGTTAGCTAATAACTATGAATTGCAAACTGAATTTAAGCAAGCAGTGCTAATGAGTAAAAATTTTATGAGAGATAAAGCAGTTTTAACTCCTGCTGCAACACTCAAAAACTCTATTTTCCTAAAAGCAGGACTTTCTGCTGCAGGTGGGGCTGTTGCTACCAGCATTGTTAGCACAGGTTCATTAGGTAGAGTGTTTGATTTGTTCTCTAAATTCTCTACTCAAATTTTTGCTACCCTTGCAGGGTCACTTGCAACCGTCCTTGTTATGCTTACTCTTGTTAATCCATTAATTTATGACAATTCTGACAATTCTCAGGTAACTAAAAATATTCAAAACAATAAAATAAATCAAAATGATAACAATTCACTTTCTAACTATAACAATGAAGCAAATAATCCGCTGACTTTACCAAGTGACGTTCCTGTTAGCCGAGTTAACACAAGTAAAATTTATCAGCAAAAACCTAATAATGCCATTTCTAATCAAGGTTTATTAGTTATTAATAGTCCGGAAGAAATTTTAACAAACGAAAGTATTGATAACAAAGAAATTATTAATACAAATCAAGTATTGATAAATGAATCAAATATATTTAATTCTAAAGCATTTATTTTAAATAATTCAATCGGTTCAAATGGCTTGAATAATACATTAATTTTAAGCAGCTACGACCCATTGGTCGAATTGATTGATTTATCTAATGGAAAGATTGTTTTAGATTTAAAGAGTATTTCCACATTGAAATTCTATGGTGGAAATGATATCAGCGGATATGATGAAACCTTCATTAACGATGCTATGCTTGGAGTGATGTATAAAGCCGATGACCATAATTCCTTTGGTTTGCAATTTGGAAAAGAAGCATTTCATATTTATAGAGTTGAAAATATTGATAGTACTCATAATTTCATACAGGAAAATTCGGTTTTTTGGTTTGCAGGAATGTATCGTTATGAATTTAATCAGTTGCCAATATTTAGTAATATAAATCCATATTTCGATATATCGCTAGGTGCAACAAAATACGGATTGATGTCAAAAGGAACTGCCGGCTTAATATTCAATTTATCGAATAGCGCATATTGTTCATTAGGACTTGAAGGGGCAATGCTTTCCTATAACGACAGAGGAAAATACAATTTAGCAGGAAAGTTAGGACTTATTTACAGCTTAGGTATTAGATTTTAAGTGTTTTCCCTGAAGGGTGTAGCTTTGCTTATTCGGATTTTAGCAGATTTTTTCAGCACCTTATTTCTAGTGTAATAATTCATTGAAAACCTGACTTTAACATCTTGTCATTTCGAACCCCCAGATAAAGCAAATGCTTTATTTAAATGGAGATGACATAATTTTACCCCTGTCATTCTGAAGCGCAGCGA
>DAIOVK010000559.1:0-2451 GCA_036759045.1 Kapaibacterium sp. (SeqCode)
CTCTCAAGAGGGGAATTGGAATTGTGGTATAAAATAAAAGAACATATCAGCCCTGGGGTAGGGGGGGGTGTTCTATATTTCATCGTATTTAAAAAAAAGATGTCATTGACAACTCCCAGATAAAAGAAGACAGTTATTTAAATGGAGTTGACAAAATTTATAATTAATTCCAATCTTATGAGTATTTCAGAACAAGACAAAGAGATGCAAGAACTTTTTGATGGTTTTTTAATTGAAACACAGGAACTTCTTGAATCAATTTCAAATGACTTAATGGTTTTAGAGAATAATTGCGATGATATTGAATTATTAAATAAATTATTCAGAAGCTTTCATACAATCAAGGGTACTTCCTCTTTTATTGGTGTTGAATCTATGTCTAATATCACTCATCATGCTGAGGATATTTTAAATAAATTGAGGCGTTCCGAATTAAAAGCCAATCTAAAAATAATTGATGTTTTACTTGAGGTCCACGATTGGTTAAAATTGCTTTTAGACAGGGTAAAAGCAAATAATTTCGAACTTGTTGACTATTCCAAGACTATTGAAACCTTGGAAGAACTAAATAATTGTTCAGATTCAGAGAAATTACCCAAGAAAGATACAAATGAAATAATCAATATAATTGATGTAGAGATTAAAAACGACCAATTCTCTGAGCAGCACAGCGCTCTTGAAGAAGTATTAAATAATACTGAAATGGTTAAGAAACCGGGCGATTTTACGAATGAAGAGATTACTTTGATTGATAGTGCTTTTGACGAAGTTAACAAGCAGTTCTATTTGGATATGATAACTGAAAGCAATTATTTAAATGAAATTAAATCAGAATCAAAAGAAAGTGAAAATAAATTAGCTTTTACCGAGCAAAATTATACTAACACTCAAGAATCAGAAAAAAACGGTAACGGTTCAAATCAAAATAATTACAAAGAAGATACTCAATTTATCAATGGAAATAAAGTATTACATGATGCAAAAAACTCATCAGAGATAAAAGTTGAATCTAAATCTACATCTGACACTATTAGAATTGATGTTAACAGAGTAGAAGCACTAATGAATTTATCAGGCGAATTAGTCCTTGGAAGAAATCGCTTATCTCAAATATCTGATTCCATTGAAACAGAAAATTGCAATAAAGACCTAATTCGGGAGCTTTTAGAAGCAACAGCACAAATTGACTTCGTAACTTCTGAAATCCAGACTGCAGTTATGAGAATGCGTATGGTTCCTATTGCAAAATTATACCAAAAAGCTCCTCGTATTGTTCGAGAACTTTCCAAAGAATTTTCAAAAAAAATAAATCTTATTGTTAAAGGCGAAGAAACTGAAATAGACAGAGGAATAATAGAAGAACTCAATAATCCATTGGTGCATTTGCTTAGAAATTCATGTGACCACGGTATCGAATCTCCTGAAGAACGCATTGCTAAAGGTAAACCAGCAGAAGGTAATATTATTTTAGATGCAGAACAGGAAGGAAATGCAATTGTAATTAAAATTACTGATGACGGCAAAGGTTTAGATGCTGAAAAAATTCTTTCAAAAGCAATTGAAAAAGAATTTATTACTCAGGAACAGGCAACTCAAATGACTAAACGTGAAATTTTTCAACTGATTTTTAAGCCCGGTTTTAGCACTGCTTCCGTAGTTACAAATGTTTCAGGAAGAGGAGTTGGAATGGATGTCGTAAAAACTAATATACAGCAGCTTAAAGGATTCATTGATATTGAATCAGAAGAAGATAAGTTCACTACCTTTACTATTAAATTACCTTTAACTTTAGCCATTATCCAAGGACTTCTTGTCAAAGTAGAAAATGATACTTTTGCTATTCCACTGAGTTCTGTAATTGAAGTCGTTGCTCTAAATGGAAACAGCATATACTCAATTAATCATAAAGAAGTTATTCGATTACGCGAAGATATTCTTCCTCTTGTTAAAATGGATAAATTCTTAAATTTAAAGAACCTTACAAAAAGCAGTAAAAACCAATATATTGTCGTTGTCGGTATTGGATTAATGAGGGTTGGATTAATTGTTGATGAATTGCTAGGTCAACAGGAAATTGTAATCAAAGCTCTTGGTGAATACCTTGGTAATATAAAGGGATTAGCTGGCTCTACTATTCTCGGTGATGGTAAAGTCATTATGATTATTGATGTCCCAGAACTTGTTGAACTTTCTTTCTCGAATACTGAGTTACTGAGATTTTCAGCATAAATTAATACTAAACCTACAATAAGAAGTACAAAATAAAAGTAGTATTCTGAACCCCCTGATAAAGCAAAACCTTCATTTGAATGGAGATGACATAAGTTTACCCTGTCATTCCGAACCCCCCAATGAAGTAAGACCTTCATTTTAATAGAAATGACATAATTTTACCTCTGTCATTCTGAATCGCAGCGAAGAATCCAGAAAATTTTTTTAACCACTACTCTC
>DAIOVK010000560.1:0-2447 GCA_036759045.1 Kapaibacterium sp. (SeqCode)
TTCTACAATCAATATTCCATTTTTTGTAACCAACCCGATTAGCATAATTATACCGATTTGACTGAACACATTTATCGTTTGATTGAAATACCAAAGCGAAAAAAGTGCGCCCGCCACCGCAAGCGGAACCGTAAATAATATAATTAATGGGTCGCGGAAACTTTCAAACTGTGCAGCAAGAATTAAAAATATAAGCACAACCGAAAGAGCAAAAATGAACATAATACTCGAAGAACTTTCCTTGAAATCTCGGGACTGCCCAGCAAGAGATGTTGTGAAATTATTCGGCAGAACTTTTTTTGCTACTTCGTTCATAGCGTGAATGCCGTCTCCAAGTGTATAACCAGCCGTTACACCAGCCGAAACCGTAGCACTAACATATCTGTTATACGTAAAAATAGAGGACGGACTGATGTTTTCCTCAATATTAATCAGGTTCGTTAGCGGAATAAGGTTTGCCTTGCTATCCCTAACGTAAAGGTTTTTCAAATCAGATGGCTTGTCCCTGTCGTAAGCCATCACCTGCCCAATGATTTCATATTGCTTTCCATTCATTACGAAATAGCCGTAGCGTTCGGTGCTGTAAGTAAGCTGCAAAGTGCGTGCAATATCGAAAGTTGAAACATTGAGCTGTGCTGCTTTGTCCCTGTCAATTCTAACCTGCATTTCCGGTTTGTTGATTTTCAGATTCGCATCAACAAACTGCAAAACCTCACTATTTCTTGCTTCTTCAAGGAATTTTGGCAATACCTTTTTTAATTCCTCAATATTTGGTGCGAGCAGAACAAATTGAACTGGCTGCCCACCGAACCTATCGCCTATCGTAGGTGGTTCAAAAGGAAACATCCTAATTCCACGTAACCCTGCTAAATCCTTATTCAACTTTTGCAGAATTTGATGCTGGCTCCTATGTCGTTCTTCAGGGTCAACTAAATAAACAAGGTGCATTCCGCTGTTTACTGGGTCAATTCCAGTTAAACTCGGTGCAATAACGGAAAAAGAACTAAATATTTCTGGTATAGAGTCATCAGCATATTTTGAAATTTCTGCCAAATATCTTTCTGTGAATTGATAAGAAGTTCCCTCTGGTCCCCTGATTGGTATACGAATATTGCATCTGTCTTCAAAAGGAGCTAATTCCGAATGGATGTTAGTGCCAAAAAAGTAAATAAGGAAAGCAATGAATGCAAGCAAAGGAAACACAAGCCAGCGGCGTTCAATAAATGCTTTGAGTGAATAGCGGTAGCCGCGGTTGAGCGAAAGAAAGAAAGGTTCAGTTATGCGATAAACTAAATTCAGGTTCAAATGCCTCTGCTGCTTTAAAATACGAGAACACATCATTGGCGATAGTGTTAGTGCTACTACAGCCGAAAGAAGCACCGAACCAGCAATAACAATAGCAAATTCACGGAACAACTTTCCAGTTAAGCCCTGCAAAAACATAATTGGTAAAAAGACTGCTGCAAGCGTAATTGTCGTTGAAATTACAGAAAAAAAGATTTCTTCCATTCCTTTGGCTGCTGCTTCTGTGCGGTTTAGTCCTAAATCTATTTTTGAATAAATATTTTCCAAAACTACTATAGCGTCGTCACAAACCAATCCAATCGCAAGCACTATTCCGAGAAGCGTCAAAACGTTGATAGATAAGCCAGCCAACGCCATTATTGTAAAAGTTGCAATAATCGAAATTGGAATAGCAACAACAGGAATAATTGTAGAACGCCAGTCCCTTAAAAAAATGAAAATCACCATAACCACGAAAAACAAAGTAATGATAATTGTTTCCTGAACTTCTTTAACGGCATTGCGTTCAAAACGTGTAAAATCGAATAAGGTAGCGACTTCGTATTCTTTTGGAATTTCTTTTTTTATGCTTTCCATTCTTTTGTAAAACTCATCTGAAATTTCAATTGAGTTTGCTCCCTGCTGCGGAAGAATGCCGAGAGCGATAAATTCGTGTCCTTTTTCAATTGCAGAAGTACGGAAATTTTCCGGTCCAAGTTCAGCATAGCCGACATCAGAAAACCGGATTATATTACCATTATCTTGCTTAATAATCAGGTTGTTGTATTCTTCGGGCTTGCTCATCAGTCCCAGCGTTCTAATGCTCAATTCAGTATTATCGCTTTCAATTCTGCCTGAGGGAAGCTCGATGTTTTCTTTAGCAATTGAGTTATAAATATCGCTTGCAGTAATGCCCTTTGAAGTCATTTTATAGGGGTCAAGCCAAAGCCGCATAGCATATTTTTTTTCACCGAAGAAAATAATTTTTGCAACACCGGGAATAGTCTGCAACCTTTCCTTAATCATATTTTGAGCTACAAAACTTACGTCCATTATGTTCTTTTCCTTGCTTTTCACAGAAAGGATTAGAATTGGGTTCGCATTAGCGCTCATTTTTTCAACTACCGGCGGGTCAACATCTTTCGGAAGAAGTTTTATTGCTT
>DAIOVK010000561.1:0-2441 GCA_036759045.1 Kapaibacterium sp. (SeqCode)
GAGCAAAGTGCCGGTAATAGTATATGTCGGTCCATCAGGAGCAAGAGCGGGTTCAGCCGGCGTTTTCATAACGCTTTCCTCAAATATAGCTGTTATGGCTCCCGGTACAAATATAGGAGCTGCTCATCCGGTTGGACTTGGAGGCGAAAGCGATACTAACGTTATGTATGACAAAATAACTAACGATGCTGCTGCTTTTGTCCGCTCTATTGCACAAAAAAGAGGTAGAAACGTAGAGTGGGCTGAACTCTCTGTTCGCGAAAGCATTTCTGCAAGCGAAAAGGAAGCATTAGAAATTGGCATTATTAATTACATTTGCCCTGACATTGATTCGTTATTAAAAGCAGTAGATTCAGATACAGTCGAAACAGAAGCCGGAATAAAAGTTTTGAATACAAAAAACAGCAAATACGAATACATTGAAATGAGTTGGAAAGATGAACTTCTTGGAATTATATCAGACCCAAACGTTGCTTACCTTTTGCTTATGACTGGAATTTTTGGGATAATATTTGAATTTTTTAGTCCCGGTGCTATTTTTCCCGGTGTCCTTGGTGGAATTTCTATAATCCTTGCTGGTTATTCCCTGCAAATGCTGCCAATAAATTATGCCGGACTTGCTTTAATTTTACTTTCTGTCATTTTATTTATTTTGGAAATAAAAGTAATTAGCCATGGAATGCTTACCGTTGGCGGCATTCTTAGCTTGTTTTTTGGTTCTATGATGTTAATTGATTCTCCGGGAGATTTTATGGAAATATCTACTTCTTTAATCATTACAACTGTTGTATTTACTACGATTTTCTTTCTGGTTATTATTTCAATCGGAATAAAAGCCCAGTATCACAAGCGGGCATCCGGAATAGAAGGCATAAAAGCTGAAAACGGAATTGCTCTGACTGATATTTTTCCAAATGAATTAGGAAAAGTAAAGGTTCATGGCGAAATCTGGAAAGCAAAATCCGATGATATTATAAATAAAGGCGATGAGGTAATCGTCCAATCTATTGACAGCTTGACTTTAACTGTTTCAAAAAAATAAATTTTTCATCTTTTTAAGGAGGTTTTATGGAATTCCCATCAACAACTATTGTAATTGTAGTTTTGCTTATTCTTATTATTTCATCATCGATTAAAATTCTGAAGGAATACGAAAGAGCAGTAATTTTCCGCCTCGGTCGGCTTGTTGGAGTAAAAGGTCCCGGTCTCATCATTCTAATTCCATTTATTGATAAAATGGAAAGAGTGAGCTTGAGAACAATTACAATGGACATTCAGCCACAGGACATTATCACAAAAGATAACGTTTCTGTCAAAGTAAATGCTGTGCTTTATTTCCGCGTAATGTTTCCCGACAAGGCAATAGTAGATGTAGAAAACTATTTGTTTGCAACTAATCAGGTTTCTCAAACTACATTGCGTAGTATTTTGGGTCAATCCGATTTAGACGAACTGCTTGCAGAACGCGATAAAATCAATAAAAAATTGCAGGAAATAATTGACGACCACACTGAACCTTGGGGCATTAAAGTTTCATCTGTTGAAGTCAAGCAAATTGATTTACCAATAGAAATGCAACGTGCTATGGCAAAGCAAGCTGAAGCTGAGCGTGAGCGCCGTTCCAAAGTTATTAATGCTGAAGGTGAATTTCAGGCAGCTCAAAAACTTAAGGAAGCCGCCGAAACAATACAGGATTTCCCTGTTGCTCTTCAACTTCGCTATTTGCAAACCCTTGCAGATATTGCAACAGAAAAGAATTCTACAACCGTTTTCCCAATTCCAATAGATTTGCTCACTCCTTTTATGAAAAATCACATGGAAAGCGGGAAATAATTGTTAATTATTAATTATTAATGATTAATTGTTAATTTTTAATTAGGTTATTGAGTTATAAACTAATCTTACTCATAGTTCTTATGAGAAATTAAAAAGTATAGTGTTGATAATTTCTTTAATCCACAAATCTTTTTCCTCACTTTAGAGGGGGCAGGAATGTTTACTTGGTTGTTTATTGCTCATTTTACTCGAAATACTTATTATAACTTTTATCCTTAATAATTCATCCGATGACTCGCAGTCATCGGATGAATAGATTCATCAACAATATTAGTATTTATAAAATTAGAGAAAAAAACTTAGTTTTTTAATACTTAATTGTAAATCATTTATTATCAGTTGTTTCTGAATATTTGTCCTAAAATTTATGAATAATACAGGTTATAGTAAATAATTATTAAGTTGAGAAGTATTGCTTTTTAAATATTCTTTTTTGTGTTAAAAGAAATAACCACAAAGAATACAATGAATTATTTTTTAAAAATTAACAAGAGAATTTAATATTGAATCTCCAATGCGTAAGGTGAGTTACTAATGACCTATAAAAATTACAAATCAGCCCTGAGGTAACCCGTGGATTGATTACAAAAATCGATTCTGACATT
>DAIOVK010000562.1:0-2429 GCA_036759045.1 Kapaibacterium sp. (SeqCode)
AAGAAGCGTTGGAGCCAGTAATAACTATCTGAAAACCTTCATCAAGCTTTTGCCTAACGTATATTTCCCATTTGTCAATTAATTGAATTTCATCAAAGAATAATATTTTTGAATTTTGCTTTTTAATGATATTATCTAATTTCGTAAAATCATTTAAAGAAAAACCATACAGCTGTGGAGTTTCAAAATTTATATAAATATAGTCTTTTAAATTAAGTTCTTTTATTATTTGCATAAGTAAAGTGCTCTTTCCGCATCTTCTTATACCAGAAATTATTAAAGCATGAGAGCTATGCAAATTCAAATTTGATAATAATTCCCTTCTTAAGCCATAATCTTGAGTTTCAATTCGATTACGTTGCTGTTCAGAAACCCGCTCTATTGTTTTTTCTAATATCATTTCTCAATTCTGTTTTCTACAAAAATACAAAATTGTTCGATACAATCAAACAGTTTTTAATCTAATCTTTCTAAACTATCTAATCTCTTCTCCTCACTGCTTCGGTGCTGTTCCCATTAATCTCGAAATGAATTCAAGTGTAGGATATTGCTCTAAAATCAGTTTAAACATAACAAGCAAAGGAACACAAAGAAACATACCTGTAACTCCCCAAATGTAACTCCAAAATACTATTCCAAAAATTATTGTTAGAGTATTCAAACGAAGCTTTTGTCCCATTAAAATTGGCTCAATTATATTACCCATTATTGCCTGCATAAACATTATCAAAAGCATCATCATAAGTATTGTATTAAAACTGTCAAACTGTATAATGCCCATAAGCAATGGTGGAATGGGTGCTATGATTGAGCCAATTGAAGGAATATAAAACAAAAGAAAAGTTAGAAATCCCCAAAAAAGTGGAAATTGTAAATCGAAACTATAGAAAATAATTGTTGCTAAAGTGCCGGTAGTAAGGTTTAGGAGTGTTTTTATAGTAATATAAGAAACTATAGCTTTTTGAATATGCTCGTAATTTTGTAAAAGTTTGGAATTAGACCCGCCTACCCAACTAAGAAAACTCTTATAATTCGACATACTTGTTAGCAAAATAATATAGTAAAGTATGAACATAAAGAATGATGAAAGAAAAGAACCAAGTGATGCTGCAAGTGAACTTACTGTGTTTGAAATGAAATCTTTGTCGAAAAGTGCAAGAATTTTTTTGTCATTTATTCTAAAGTTAAAATATTTTCTTGAAATTGAGTTTAGCCATTTTATCGATATATCTATTTTTTGATTCAGTAAATCAATAAATACATCTTTTTGCTCAATTATTTGAGAGACGGATTGGGCAATGATTAGCGCAAATGCAGCAATTATTGTTATAGTAATTATTGCAATAATTGGAACAATTAGCCAATTTGGGAAATTTTTCTTTTTTAAAAACAGTATAATCGGTTGAAATAAACTTGCAAAAAGGAATGCGAGAACAAGCGGCATTAAAATCGAAGCCAATTGCTGCAATAAATAAAATACTAACACTATTAGAAATACCACTAAAACAGTAGCAACTGTTTTGTCATTATAACTCGTTTGATTGCCGTTTTCCAAGTTGAAATTATTAGACATAGTATTGAAAGAAAAATTTATTTTATAATAAAATTTTATCAAAAATTTTTTGTAAAATTAAATGATTTTCTTTAATAAATAAAATAAAGTTTATATGTGGATTTGTTGATTTGATTGTTGTTCCATCTCCTTCCCAAGTTGCATTAGTGTAGTAATTCATTGAAAAACTGGTTATAATTTCTTGTAATTTCGAAGCGTGGCGAGAAATCTCAAATCTTGTGGTATCATTGACTTGTGAGATTCCTCACTTCGTTTCGAAATGACAGAAGATAGCAAGCCTTTTAACGAATTACTACACTATGGAAGGAAATTTTCTTCCCAAATTCAATTTGGGAAGTTGCTCGAAAGATGTGCCACACTTTCTTAAGTGTGGCACATCTTTTTAAAATATATTAACTATCCCCTTAATTTAAACTCATAAAAAAAAATATGAAAAAAAATAAAAAAACATTTTTTTATTTGCATTATTTGAAAATTAATTTTAATTTACATCATTGATTTTTGTTTATGTTGATTTTCTTTTAAAAAAAGGGCTAAACCTTTTAATCGTTCTGTTAATAATATTTTAAGAAAAAAGAGATTCTTCACTATTTTTAAGTGGTTAAAGTATTTGTTCTTAAGTATTTTTGAAATTACATCTTTTACTTTTTAAATATTTTATATTATTAATTTTAATATTAATAACTCACCTTACGCATTCCCCTCTTGAGAGGGGCAGGGCTGATACGTTCTTTTTTATACCACAATTCTAATTCCCCTCTTGAGAGGGGACAAAGGGGTGTGTTCTTGGTTGTTTATTACCATTCAATTCTGTTTTAAAGTATGATAGTTGTAATTAGTATGGTTCTTATTATAA
>DAIOVK010000563.1:0-2411 GCA_036759045.1 Kapaibacterium sp. (SeqCode)
TCTATATTTATTAAAAAATTAAATAAAGTATTACGTAAATTTGGGAGAGTTAGAGATTAAATATTAGAGTGCTTCTTTTATATATAATCCCTACGGGATAAGCACAGTCAAGGATTATTCTTGTTACAAATATTTAATTCCTACGGAATAAATTTCTAAGAAACTATCCCATTTTTTACTTGTAATTATAAGAACTAATATTTGTGTATAATCGTTAGCTTTGAAAAAGGTAGGTAGGGGGGAGTTCTGTGCTTATTAATTATCACAATTTAATAAAAAAGTAAAATATAAAACTATGGAAGGGCTGTAGTTCAATACTTACAAATAGAATTATTGTTTCCTCATTATGTTATTTGACTTCCTGTTTGCATTTTCCTTTTCCAAGGCATTTACGTTTACCTAAGCCCATTCCTTTTACTCTGTTATCATTAATTCCATCGCCATCTTTATCAATAAAGACATCGTTTGAATCACATTTTCCTTTATTATCTCTAAATCTATGTCTGACTAAAGAATCGTTCTTAACTACATTTTGTTTCGCTGAATTCCTAAATCTCAATCTTAATTGATTGGAAGTATCTTTTGGAATTTTCATTTTTAAAATTTTCTTTTGAGTAGTATTGGTTTTATACTTTTCAGTATCTTTAAAATCTTCGAATACCTCGGTTTCCTGAGAAAAAGAAGGATATGCAATAAATAAAGTAACCAAAAGAGTTATTATATACTTAGTTTGTATCAGGGTTTTTACTGTATTTTGACTTTTTGTTTTCATTTTTTTTAAATTATTTTAAACCATATTTGCTAATTTTATAGCGTAAAGTTCTTTCAGAAATATTAAGCAATTCAGCTGCTTTAACCTGATTATGATTAGCTTTGTTTAATGCCTTTTCAATTAATGTCTTTTCCAATTCTTCAACTTTTAAATTTAAATCGCCTAATTGCAAATCTAATAAATCTTTTTTACTTTTATTAAACGAATTATTTTTAATAATATTTGGTAAATCTTCAACAGAAATATAATTATTTCTGGTTAAGACGACAGCACGCTGAATTATATTCTCCAATTCGCGTATGTTACCGGGAAAATCATATTTCGTTAAAATGTTCAAAGCTTCTTTAGTTATAGATATTACATCTTTTTGATTGAGTTTTGCATATTTTTCGATAAAATGCTCGATAAGTGGCTGGACGTCTAATTTTCGCATACGAAGAGGTGGAATTTGAATTGCAACGACATTCAAGCGATAAAATAAATCTTCGCGGAATTCATTGTTTTTTATCATTTCATTAAGATTACGGTTAGTTGCTGCAATAATTCTTACATCTAATTCCATTGTCTTATTGCTACCAACCCTTTGAATTTCAGAAAATTGTATAGCCCGCAAGAGTTTAACCTGTATAAGCATTGGAATATCGCCCACTTCATCAATGAAAAGAGTACCGCTGTCGGCTTGCTCAAACTTACCTATTCTCATTTTTTCAGCACCAGTAAAAGCTCCTTTTTCGTGACCAAATAACTCGCTTTCAAAAAGTGTTTCTGGCATTGCAGCGCAGTTAACAACTACAAAAGGTTTGTCTTTTCTTGGGCTTGAGTAATGAATTGCTTTTGCTATAAGTTCTTTACCGGTTCCGCTTTCTCCGCAGATTAATACACTTGCTTTTGAGCTGGCAACTCTGCCTGCTATGTTTAAAACTGCTTCCATCTCATCGCTTTGAGAAATAATTGAGCTAAATTTATGCTGATTTTCGAGTTGCTGTTTTAATAAAAGATTTTCAGAAATCAGGTAGCTTCTCTCATAACATTTTTCAATAATATGCTGAAGTTCGGATAGCTCAATTGGCTTTTGAAGGTAATCATAAGCACCAGATTTCATGATTTTTACAGCATCTTCTATACTTCCGTAAGCTGTCATAATCACAACTGGAATTTTGGGGTTTTGCTTCTTTACCTCCTCTAAAACATCGAAGCCAGTCTTGTCTGTTAAACGATAGTCTGTAATTACCAAATCAATTTCATTTTTCTTAAATAAGGAAATAGCATCTATATAATTTCCTGCATCAAGAACGTTATATCCTTTCTTTTGCAGAAAACCCTTTATTGGTTCTCTTTGAGAAATCTCATCATCAACCAGCAGTATTGTATAGTTTTTCATAATAAGTATTTAATTTAATCTTTAGCTTTCGTTTTCAAAAATAAGTTATTAATTGGAATTTTTAAAATTATCATTCATAACCCTCCGATAAAGCAAATGATTTATTTAAATGGTTATGACAAAATTTTAACTTGTCATTCTGAATCGCAGCGAAGAATCTCACTAGTCATTGATACCACTATTATTTAGATGTCCTACATCTCCGAGAGTTTGTGCAAAAAATAATCTTTTCCGCCATTTAGTCTCAGTTTATAATTA
>DAIOVK010000564.1:0-2399 GCA_036759045.1 Kapaibacterium sp. (SeqCode)
AATAAAGACGGTCAAGAAAAAACTGAGAACGCGACTGCGAAACGGTTAAATGAAGCTCGAAATCGCGGTCAGGTCTCTAAAAGTATGGATGTTACAACAGCAGCAATTCTGCTCGTTGGTGGCTCTGCTATTTTTATCTACGGAAATGAGATGTTTGCTGATTTGCAGAATTTTATGAAATATATTTTCAGCAATTCTACAAACATTATCGTTACCGAACAAAACCTTTCTCATTATTTCTTCGAAGTTATAGTAATTTTAGCTCAAATTCTGCTGCCTATACTTTTGACTATTTTTGCAATCATTTTTGTTTCTGAAATAAGCCAGGTAGGATTTAAAATTGCAACGGAAAAATTTACTAAAGGATTGAATTTTAAGCAAATCTTTAATCCTTTCAGTGGAATGAAAAGAATGTTCTTTTCTGGACGTTCACTGTTTGAATTGGCAAAAGGTATAGCTAAGCTACTTATTATTGGATATGTTGTTTATGATGTCCTTGCAAGCAAAGCTGAAAAGATGATTTCCTTAGTAGAGGTGCCCTTTGGAGATATTGCTAAATTTATTGTTGATATGAGTTTTGAACTCATTCTTAAAGTAGGAATTATATATATTCTAATAGCAGCTGCAGATTTCTTTTATCAACGTTATCGTTTCAAAGAAGATATGAAGATGACGAAACAGGAAGTAAAAGAAGAAGGCAAACAGGCAGAAGGAGACCCTAAAGTTAAAGCGAGAATTCGCGCTTTGATGAGAGGGCGAATAAGAAGATTAATGTTGAAAAATGTGAAGCAGGCAGATGTTGTTATTACAAACCCAACTCACTTTGCTGTTGCCTTGATGTATAAGCAGGGAACTATGTCGGCGCCGAGAGTAGTTGCTAAAGGTGCAGATTTTCTTGCTTTGCAAATTAGAGAAATTGCTGAAAAAAATGATGTTCCTATTGTAGAACAGCCACCTTTGGCACGTGCTTTGTTCTATTCTGTTGAAATAGAGCAGGAAATTCCTGAGGAACTCTTTAAAGCAGTGGCTCAGGTTCTTGCTTTTGTCTATAATTTGAAAAGAAGGGCTTAAATTTTATAAATGGCTAAAAGACAACAAATGGCTCTAACTGGTAACGTTGCTACTACTTCTCTTTGGAGTAGAATCGCTCCTTATCTTTCAAAAAGTCCGGAATTAGTACTCGCTGGTGGTATCTTAATGATTCTGGGGCTTTTGGTATTGCCTTTGCCGCCATTCCTACTTGATGTTCTTTTAGCTTTAAACCTTTCTATTTCGGTTTTGATTATTATAGTATCAATATATTTAACTACTCCGCTTGATTTCTCTTCGTTTCCTACTATATTGCTGCTAACCACGATGTTCCGTCTGGGACTGAACGTAGCTTCTACCCGTTTGATTCTGGGAGAAGCACAAGCCGGTGAGATTATTCAGGCATTTGGAACTTTTGTTATTAAAGGAAATTACGTTGTCGGTATTATTATATTCCTAATTCTTTTAGTAATTAATTTCATCGTAGTTATCAAGGGTTCAACCAGAATTGCAGAGGTTGCAGCCCGCTTTACTTTGGACGCTTTGCCGGGCAAGCAAATGAGTATTGACGCTGACTTAAATGCCGGCTATATAGATGAAATAACTGCTAAAAACAGACGGGAAAGCTTAACAAAGGAATCGGATTTTTACGGAGCTATGGATGGTGCTGCCAAGTTTATTCGCGGAGATGCGATTGCCGGACTTATTATTACTGCAATTAATATTCTCGGTGGATTTACTATTGGAATAGCTCAGCGTGGAATGGATTTCACTGAATCTATATCACTTTATACAATATTAACAATCGGTGATGGCTTGGTTTCACAAATTCCTTCACTTCTAATTTCTGTCGCTGCTGGTCTCGTTGTAACCCGTTCTGCTTCGGCAGACAAGTTGGACGTGGAATTAATGAAACAATTTAGTGCAAAACCACGTGCTTTAGGGATTGCATCGGCAGCAATGCTTGCTTTTGCTCTTATTCCCGGCTTCCCAGCTTTTCCTTTCTTACTGCTTGCATCGGTAACCGGAACTATTTCATATCTTAGGAATAAATCTATAAAAAAAGCGGAAGCAATGGAACAGGAAGTAGAAATGGCTGAACTTACTAAGGAAAAGAAACCGGAAGAGCAGCCAGTAGAAGAACTACTTAGGGTTGACCCTGTTGAAATTGAGCTTGGCTACAGTTTGATTTCGCTCGTTGATGAGTCTCAGGGTGGCGATGTATTCAAACGTATTACAAACGTTAGACGGCAGCTCGCAATAGAACTTGGAATCATATTGCCACCAGTTCGAGTTCGCGATAATTTACAGAATGAACCGGAGGAATACGTTATTCGTATTCGAGGAAACGAGATAGCAAGAAATGTGCT
>DAIOVK010000565.1:0-2397 GCA_036759045.1 Kapaibacterium sp. (SeqCode)
TGTTCAATGTATCAAATGAACTTACTTGAAGAGTTGGTTCATAATAAATAGATTTAGCTCTTATTAGTTGTGTAGCGTTATCACAATGAGTATAAAACTTCATTGAATCAGCATCGTAATTAATCATAGATTTTAATATTATTAAAGTCGAATCATTAATTTCAGTTTCATTATATGTTTTATCTGAATGAGCATCAATCTGATTCATACATAAAGCTTTAGAAATCTTTTTTGAAGCTCCCCAATGCCATCCCAGCATAAATTCTTTTTGCTTAAAGTAATCCAATGAGTCTGAAAGATAAACAGAATCAACTTCTGAATAAGCGGGAAAATAAAACTTATGCTGCACCGGCTCTTTATCCTGGGCATAAATATTAGTAAATATTGCTATCGTAAATAGATATATAAAAATCTTTTTCATCATATTTTTCCTTATTCTGTTACTAATATTTTAATTTGCTTATTTTCATTAATTATAAGAAAATATACACCATTTTGCAAATTTTCTGAATTAATTTCAATATTATCAATATTTATTTTTAATAATTCTTTAGTATTTATAACGTTTCCAGTATAATTAAAAAGTTTTACATTTTGTATATTATTTTTATAATGATAATGAAATATTGTATTTATTGATTTATTTATAGTTATATCAAATATATCTTTATTATTAATAAATTCTTTAACGCTAGTTAACCAATTAGGAAATAAATACGTTAAATTGTAACCACAAGCTGTTAGTAAATTATTGTTCTTTGATGAATTTAAGCCAATATATGAACAATAATCTAATGAATTAATTCGTTTTTTATTTTTAATGTTCCAAACTTCTGTTGTCCATCTATCCCAAATAAATAAACCACAATATAAATATTCTGAATCTTCAGAAAATTCAACTATCCAAGGGCCTGATTCACTTGAATATCCATAACCAATATTCTCATTTAGATATAATTCTAGATTAATCATATCGTAAACCCTTACTGTTCCGTCAAGTTTTGCTATTCCGAGGTATTTTCCATCAGGAGAAAATTTAATTTCGTTAATCTTTCCTTGTGTACCTGTTGGTCCGTCAAATTCTTTTAATACTTCTTTTGTTTTAAGTTCAATAATTACAATTTTATCAAACATTCGTTCTTCTTCGTAATCTGGATTTTCAGGGTCTGGATTTACTATTTTGCTTTTGCCTGTTCCTATTGCTAAATATTTATCATCTGGCGAAATTGCTAATGAGTGAGCTGCTCCATATCCGCTTGAAATTGAATCTATAAATTCATTTTTTTCTACAGAAAATATTGAAATATTTTTCGGTGAATCAATATTATTCTGTAAATAAATATATTTATCATTACTCGATATAGCTATAGCATGCCCATAAATTTCAAAATCATCCTTTATAATTTTATCATCTATATAATTATAAATATACATACCCCCATAAACAGGATTTAAACAAATTGCGACCCAACTTTTAGTGTTAAAATGTGTAAAAGCATCTAAGCTATATGTACCTGGTTTTATTTTACTTTTTTTCAGAATATTACCTGTAGCAGTTTCTAGAATAAAAAGAGTGTCGGTAGTTCCTGCTCCAGCGATTGCAATTATAGAATCACCAGTTAAAGAAAAAGAACTTCCTTTAATTTCACATGGGAACAATCTTTTCGTCCACACAGTATCGCTTTCGGTTGTTGTGGCAAGCAAAGGCATTGCAAAAAGCATTGCTGTTGCAATTAAGAGTAAAATTTTGGTTTTCATTTTTTTTCCCTTTAAAAAATTACTTTTTGAATAATTTAAATTATAAAAATATATCGAAATTAGCAAATATACTTTTATAATTCAAACCTTCTAAAACCACCTGCCCATTTAAAGAATCACCTGTAAGCACCAACCTACTTCTATGGTCAGATGAATCATTTTCAACTCTTCCCCTAACATATTTAAAACCGAAAATTGGGTCTGTATTGTCAAAATTATTTGTATTTGGTGCTGTCATATTTGTTGAATTGATTTGTAAAGTCGGTTCATACTGAATCGCCTTTGCATGAACTAATTGAGTATGCCCATCGCAATGGGTATAATAAATCATTGTATCTGGCGGATATGTCCAATCTGGTGGTGGTTGGTCCATAGTGCGGACAGTTAAATAAGTTCCATCATTTAAAGAGTCGTTGCTCATATTATGTAAAGAATTTGCATCCTTATGGTTTATTCTCAAAGATTTTGAAATCTTTTTTGATGCTCCCCAGTGCCATCCAAGCATAAACTTATCTTGTTTGAAAAATTCTAAAGTATCTGATAAATAAACAGAATCAACAGTAGAGTATGCTGGAAAATAGAATTTATGTTGCACCGGTTCTTTGTCCTGTGCGTAAATATTAGTAAACAATACAATCG
>DAIOVK010000566.1:0-2389 GCA_036759045.1 Kapaibacterium sp. (SeqCode)
TAATGGGTCAATAGCAACCTGAATTTGGTATTCAGCTGCACCAAATACGTCTGTCCAATCGAATGGAACAGTAGATGGAATACCAGATGCGCCGTTTGTTGGAGCAAGCAAATAAGGAGCTGGTAAATCGCCACCAGTTCCAAAACTCCAGCGTTGTGACCAGGAACTTGTAACGCTACCGTCACTTGCGTTTGCTTTCCAGTAATAAGTTGTTAATGGTAATAATGGAGAACCGGCTGGAACCTGATATTGACTTACTGCAAGACCTTCTTCATTTATAACAATATTAATGAAATTGGGGTCAGTTGATACTATTAAACCATAAGAAATAGCACTTTCAACGTCAGTCCAGTCAAAAAGTGGTGTTTGTGATACATACATTGAACCATTTTCAGGTAGTAAATTATTCGGTGGAATCAAACCACTCGCATTAAGACCAAACATCATATTAGGTCTGTTTACTGATGTGTTTGCATAAGTTGGGTTTGTACAAACTGTTGCATTTTGGTCACTGTTGAACCAGCGAACTGAAGTAAATGCAGTTGGAGTATAATAAGTACTTTCGTTACGGGTATAAGACATATTGTTAAAGCAAATGTCTAACAAAATGTTTGAAGCACCGTCCCAAGCAAATTCCTGGTCAAACATATGGGCATTCCAGCCAAGAACAGGTTGATAATCAACAGGACCATAAACCATTGTCCAATCAAGTAAATCCCATGTTGCTGTAATATCGGTTTCAGTTGTTTGCTTTATTGCAATATAGAAGTCTTGTAAAAGGGTTCCATAAAGTTCAGCAATTTCAAATGAAAGTGAGGTAAGATTACCCGGAACAGCACCGGCGTCATAAAGTTCGTCAGCGCGAATTAAGATTTGATGCTTACAACCACCATACCAATTACCATAAGGTGCAGGATAAACGGTATTGGAATTAAAGGTTGTTCCGGTTCCGATAGTAACAAATGAGCCGGTAGTAAATGTTGAAACTTCAGACCATTCACTTGTGCTACATTCGTTTTGCATTAAAACTCTCCACCAGTATTGTGTAGTGAGTGCAAAACCACCGGTAGTGAAGCTTGTAGTTGTCAATCCAGGTTGGTCAATAATTATACCAGTGAAGTCAGCATTACTTGATACCTGTAAGTGATATGAAGCAGCAGCAATATTGCCTTCCCATTCGAAAGTAGGAGTTGTAATATAACCTGTTGCTCCGTTAGTTGGAGTATAAGTTAATGGTGCAGGTAAATCACCTTCTGTTATAAATCTCCATTTTGAAGACCAGTAGCTATCGCAACCTTCTGCTCCATAAGCTATTACTCTCCACCAGTAAAGTGAATTTTCATCTAACTCATTGGCAATCGGTAATGTAAAGGTTGAAGTAGTTAAATCTTCTACAGAATATATAACGTTTTCAAATGAACGGTCAATAGCAATTTGTAATGTATAGTTTAAGGCGCCTTCAACGTCTAACCAGTCAAATTCCGGTGTTGTTAAAACGCATAAGCTTCCATTTTCTGGATTTGCTAACTGTGGGAAATCCAAGCAAGCCGGAGTAAATGGAATAGCAAAGCCAGTCATTTCCAATCCATTCGGAAATTCTCCAATAATAGTACCTTGACCTGTTTCTATGTCAACAGTAAGTAAAGCACCATAATAATCTACATAACCAGCCCAATAGCAAGTATTTGTAACTTTTTCAAATTCCATATCCTGAGCATAGTTAGCATCGAATCCTGTAGGACCGATTAATGTTGAAACTCCGGAATATTTGTCAACAAAATAGAAATTCTCATCTGAAATACTAACTGAATAAAGGTCTCCATCGACTGAACAAGCTAAATTGATTAGAATACCACCTGTAATGGAGGTTCCAACCAAAGTAGGAGTTCCAGTAGCTAAGTCAATTGTATATAAGTTAGAATTTCCATCGACATAACCCATGCAATACATTGTATTGGTTTGAACGTCATAGCTTAAACCAGTTGCATCAAAACCAACATAGCCAATGACAGTACGTTCACCTGTTGATGTATTTAAAGTAATGAAGTTATATGTACCGTATTCAATACCATACCATATATCATTAGCCCAAGCACCGCCGGCAACGAATTGTTGGTCTTGCTGGTCTGCAATTTGAATAAGGTATCCTGGATTATCTAATGCAAATGTAACAGGTCCCATTACATAATCGCCAGAATTAATTGCAGCATAGCCATATACTAATGGAGTTGCACCGGTAGTAAAGTTCCACACTTCGCTCCATGGACTTGTAGAACATTCATTTTGAGCATTTACTCTCCAGAATATTTCTGTTGTTAATGGTAAGCCAATTGCTAAGAATTGATTTTCCGGAACAAGATTATCGAATAGTAAGTTTTCAAAATCAGCA
>DAIOVK010000567.1:0-2385 GCA_036759045.1 Kapaibacterium sp. (SeqCode)
TATTCCTACAATTACCCCTTCACCAGTCAAATCATCTGGTAAGCCATTTTCTAGTCCATTTTGAACTAAATTGGCTTTTATGGCTGAACGCGCACTGTCTAATTCCGGATATAGCACCTCATCTATTTCAATATAATCAACAGCTTCTTCATTAATAATATTTGTAAATGCTTCTATTGGAATTTTTACTGATAAAATATTTCCTGCTTCAGTATTGATTTTTACACCATAATTAATTAAATCAATTTTGCAAACGGGATTTGAAACTTTGATTAATCCTGAAATATAAGTTATATCGTCAAAAGTGTTTAATACGTAATCATTTTTCAACTGTGTTGCTGCAGCATTATTATTGTTTTTTTCAGAATCAATCAATTTCTTTAAAAACATTTTAGTATTTGCAGAAAGCTTTCTCGAATTGTTGGCAAATAATGAATTCTGTTCTTTTTCTAATTTAAATTCTTTTTTTGAGATAGGTTGAGCGTAAATAGAAAAAAAACTAAAAAAAAGTAATGATATAATAATTTTATACATATTGGTACTCCATAAACATACATTTATCCTGAATAAAATCAATTTTATTCTGTTCTGCCAAAGCTTTGGCTTCATCATTATAAATATCAAGTTGCAACCATATTAACTTAATATCTCCAAACTTTTCTTTGCGCTGAATCGCTTCTTTTACTATTTTCACAGCTTCTTCAGAAGGTCTGAAAACATTTAAGACATCAATCATTTCCGGTATGTCGATTAAATTACGATAAACTTTTATTCCTTCAATTTCATCTGTCGTTGGATTTATGGGAAATATTTTATATCCCAAATCGAAGAAAAACATAGGTACAGTAAATGAGGGCTTGGCTGGATTCTTCGACATTCCATAAACCGCTATGGTGCTATATTTAGTAAAGATTTCTTTTGTATCCATTCTTTTAATAATTATTATAAAATTAATAAAATCATTTTTATTTTTGTAAAGTATAAATTATCAATTTTTTTTAAGAGAAACAAGAAATGAATTTAAAACTTCATCAATATTTAAAACGAATAAGATTTGCATTATTGTATCTTATATTATTTTTGATATATTCTGCTCAGCTCGCAGATGCAAAAATTCTAATGTCGCCTTACCTTCAGGCATTAACTCAAAACAGCGTTTATGTGCTTGTTGAATCTGACAAAAGAAAGGATATTACAGTATTTTATCAGGAAGAAAACAACTATACAGAAAATTTTTGCACAACAACATTGATAGCTGAAACTTCTGAAAGTACATATATACACAAAATTAAGCTAAGCCCATTAAAAATCAATACTAAATATAAATATTGGTTGTTTGACAAAAAAGGTGAGAAATATTCAGGTGAATTTACAACACTTCCACAAGCAGGTTCAACTTTCCGCTTTGCAATAATGGGAGATTGCCGCTCTAATCCAGAAATTTTTGCAAAGGTTGTAGAAAAAATGAAAGAAGCTAAACCACTTTTTTCAATTTACCTCGGCGATTTATGCTACAGCAGCAGATATGACAAATGGAAGGAAACCTTTTTCATCAAACCCCATCTTGAATTTATTTCATCAGTTCCATTTTATAATGCAGTTGGAAATCACGAGGGCTGGAAACAAAACACAAGAGCATTTCTGCAAGTTCCAGAATCAGCTTCCAATAGCCAGGAATATTACTCTGTTGATATTGCCGATATGGCTCTCCTCATTTTAAATAATGAAATTGATATTAGTGAATACAGCAAACAATTCAGATTTGCTAAAAAATATTTTTCAGAATCCAAAGCAAAATGGAAAATTAGCGCCAGCCATAAGCCAGCTTATTCCGCTGGTGGACATGCCGAAAATAAAGAAATGATTTTGCTGAGCAAAGAAGTATTTGAACCTTATGGTGTGAATGCCAATTTCTCTGCCCATAATCATTTTTTCCAGCATAATCGAGTCAATAATGTAAATCATATTATTACTGCAGGTGCCGGCGCTCCCCTTTACACTCCAAAAGATGCAGAATATATTGTTAAAACTATTAAAACTCATCATTATACAATAGTTGACATATCACCGGATTATTTTAAGTTAAGGATTTATGATTTAGATGGTAATTTAATATATAGTTATGATTTTTGATTAAAGATTTTAGTCATACTATCAACAAGTTGATAGCATGACTTTTTTATTAAACTTTATTTTCCTCCTTCCCAAGTTCAACTTGGGAAGGAGGATTTTCGACTATTAAAAATACATAGCCATACGAGCAACTTGTTGATAGTATGACTAAAAGAACACTGTTTCTGAATCTCAAGTTCTGTGGTAACAATTACTTGTGAGATTTCTCACTTCGTTTCGGAATGACACCTTTTCTGTATGATTTGCGCAATT
>DAIOVK010000568.1:0-2361 GCA_036759045.1 Kapaibacterium sp. (SeqCode)
TGTAATTCTGAAACAGTGCTTTTCAGTCATACTATCAGCAAGCTGATAGCATGACTAAAAGAACACTGTTTCTGAATCTCAAGTTCCATGTTTGCAAGTATTTGTGATATTACTCGCTGCGCTTACCAATGACATCTTTGCTTTTTTCTGTCATGCTATCAACTTGTTGGTAGTATGACTAGAATAATAACTGTTTCTAAATCTCAAAATCTATGGCATAAATGACTTGTGAGATTCTTCACTTCGTTCAGAATGACATAGGTAAAATTATGTCATTTCCATTTAAAATAAAAGTCTTCTTTTATCAGGGAATTCGAAATGACAAGACTGCGAAATAAAAAACAATGAGACGACTAGAGTTCTTAAATTCTAGCAAAAAAAATCCGATACCCCAAAAGAGTATCGGATTTTTTAATCTATAATCTAATAAAGATTATTTTTCTATCAACATCATTGTTGTTGCACGTTGAGTACCAGAACGCAATACAACATTATAAACACCACTTGATAAGTTACCGACATCAAATGTAACTTTATGGTTTCCGATGCTATAATTTCCATTTGCTAATCTGGCGACTAAATCACCTGTTAATGAATAAACAAGAATTTCAGCATCTCCTTCATTGGTTAAAGTGAATTCAAATACGGTATTTGTTGATGCCGGGTTAGGAACGTTTTTAATGTTCATTTCCAATAAAGCATCATTACTTACAGTTGCTTTGGCAACAAAAATTGAATTTTGTTTATAAAGCAAGTTGTTTAATTCCATATTTGATGTTAAATCACTTATCATAGAAATAGCTATATCTTGTTCTTGCTGTGAATTTGGATTATATAATTTAACGGATAAAAGTTCATAAGAACCAGCACCATCAATATTAGGAGTTATTTCATTGTCGCCCCAGAGAGTAACTGCGGCTGTTCCGTTATATACGGCACCGGAACCTATTAAGACACCATTATTATTATAAACACCAATTTCATTACCATCTTCAATACCACTAATTGTAAGCAATAAAGTAGCATTGTTTCCGGTATTTTTAACTGAAGGAACTAAGAAACGTGCAGAAGGAGTTAAGTTTTCTTCTGTATATTGTCTTAATCTGGAATTAGCTGGATAGATAAGCAAGCCAAGAGTGTTCATATAAACTTGGTAACCTTGACCAGGTTGCATATTACCCAATGTATTTATTCCCCATGTTGGGAAATAGATACCACCGTCATTATTCTTTACGAGTGTAAGATTTGTTCCTAAAGTTACCAATGCGCTGCCGGGAGCAAGTTCTGCAGTTCTTAAATAAGAAATTAAGTTCCAGCCAGCTTCTACAAACATTGGGTTACCTTCCGGAGCAATTTGATATCCTACGAGAGTAAGAGTAACATCGGCATCACTATTTACTAAATATCCGTCTTCAAAATTCCAGTTACCAATATTATTTATTTCGAATTGTGGAGAGAACATTTGTCCTGCACCATTTTTCACAACATTAATATTTGTAGTAATATCAGCAAAGACATCATACATATCTGGTTCTGCCGGATTAATAAACCCAGAAATCATATTCCAGCCGGCACTAAGATTTATTTCCTGTGGGAATAATTCTTCTTGGGTAGTGAATGACCAAATTTCAGACCATGGCCCAAAATTTCCTAGGTTATTCTTTGCCATTACCCGCCAGTAATATGGAGTTAAGTAGTCAAAACCTGAAACAAGTAATGACGTAACTGAGAAGTCCTGAGTGAACAAGATATTTGTAAATGCTGCATCATCAGCAATTTGGAAAGTATAAGAATTAGCATCTGTAACAGCATTCCAGTTGAATGGGAGGTCTGTTACTTCTGCATTAGTCATTCCGTTTGTTGGTGCAACTAATGTAACCTGAGCAAGTGGTGGAGGAATAAATGTTGTGAAGTATCTTACTGGTGAGAATAAACTGTAATTACCTTCATCATTTGCGGCTTTTACTCTCCAATAATATGTAGTGTTATAATTCAAATTAGTTGTGAGTAAATAATTAGTTGCAGTTGTTGTTGTATTAAGAATAAAGCTTGAGAAAGCTGCATTTGTTGATACCTGAATAGTATAAGAAGTGGCATCAGTAACAGCATTCCAAGTAAATTCTGGTGTCAAAGCAACTCCGGTTGCTGCAAATTCTGGCAACAGAAGTGTAGGTCTTTCAAGCATTGGTGTGCCACCAACAAAAGTAAATTGCATATTCGGACGATTGACAGATGAAGAGTAAGATGATGTTGCATCTGAGCAATAAGTTGCTGTAGCACCTGAATATGTTTGATTGTAAAGAACACTTGTATAAGAAGTTGGAGTATAAGTCATACGAGTGTTACGTGTATTTGTCCCAC
>DAIOVK010000569.1:0-2354 GCA_036759045.1 Kapaibacterium sp. (SeqCode)
AGATAATAATAAAACAACATTAGAAGGTTGGCAGGGAGCAAGTTTGCAAGATATAAATTCACTTTCATCGGACCCGCTCTTTACTGCAGATAATGATTTATTGCCAACAGCAGTATCACCACTTATTTTTGCAGGTGAGTATATAGCATTAGTCCCTGTTGATATTTTGGGAACAGAACGAAACTCTCCACCAACAATCGGGGCTTATGAAGTTCTCATAACAGGTGGTATGGAATACGTTTCAAGCGAAGTATCTCAGGCAACAGCAGCTTCAGTTTTTAGTGGTGACCAAGACCAGGCAGTAATAAGGATACAGGTTACAACTGATGGAATTGATAATCCGATTAGCGTAACCAGTTTTTCATTAAATTCAACTGGAACAACAAATGCAGCAGATGTTACAAATGCTAAATTGTTCTATACTGGCTCTTCAACAGTCTTTTCAACAGCTAACCAATTCGGTTCAACTGTTGCTGATGTTTCTGCACCTTTTGTTATTGATGGAAATCAGGAGTTAAACCCCGGTAATAATTATTTCTGGCTAACATATTCAATTTCAGCAACAGCAGCAGAATTTAATGTAATAGATGCGGAATGTACTACTCTAACTTGTGACGGGCTTCCCCGTGTTCCAAATGTAACTGCACCTGTTGGTAACCGAATGATACGCGACAGAATGACTGGAACATATACAGTTGGTGAAGGTGGATTCTATCCCAATTTAAATACAGCTTTCGCTGACATAGCTTCACTTGGGTTACGCGGTAATTTACAACTTAGTATTGTTAGTGATATTATCGAACCTGCTGAAGCAGTTTTAAATCAATGGGAAGAAACAGGTGAAGGTGGGTATTATGTAACAATTAAACCCACTGGAATATATACTATTCAGGGAACAATAGCAAATGGAGTGATTGTAATTAGTGCTGCAAACCGAGTGATTATTGACGGCAGTATTGCAGAAGAAGGAACGCAGGATTTAACAATTAAAAACGACAACACAGAGGATGCATCGGCAGCAATCAGAGTGCTTTCTCTTGGAGCCGGACAAGGTTGCTCAAATATTACAATAAAAAATTGCAATATTATTGGCGGCTCTCAAACACAAACTTTAGCATTTGGAATTTTTGTTGGTGGCACTACTCTCGGCACTACTGCTGCTGGTTTCGATATGTCAAATATTACTATTGAAAAAAATACAGTAAAAAGATGCTATTACGGTATTTTTGCACGAGGTGCTACAGATAATTATATTCAAAATTTATTAATCACGAAAAACGAAGTTGGCTCTGATGAACCAGATTATTATATTAGATTGAACGGAATAAATATTCAGATGTGCAATGCACCTGAAATATCTCATAATCATGTGTTCAATATACGGGTTATGGAAGGCACAAATTCCACTTATGTAGTTGGAATTCATATTAATTCTTATTGCGCTAATGCATTGATTAATGCTAACCGAATTCACGGTTTAAGGCAGCAAGGAACATCAAACTACGGTTCTACCGGAATTCTGATGAGTTTAACTACCGGTAATGATAATCTGATGATTGTAAATAATGTTATTTATGATATTCTAACAAAAAACTACAGTGCAACAAGCACTTTATACAATCCTTTCGGAATAAGAATAGCAGGTGGAACTAACTTAAAGATTTGGTTTAATAGTGTAAATCTTTATGGCGAGCAACCGCCGGACTCTGGCACAAGCGGTACAATGTCTGCTTGTTTGATGTTAACTTCTTCGGCTTCTACCGGTTTCGATGTTCGTAACAATGTGTTCTCAAATACACTGGTTGGTTTAGCAGGTTCTACAAACTATGCAATGTATTCTGCAGCAATCGGTTCTAATTTTACATTAATTGACAATAATGATTACTACGTAGATGGTCCTTATGGAGTATTGGGATACATTAACAGTACTATGCAAACATCACTTGAAGCATGGCAGGCAGCCACTTTGCAAGATTTAAATTCAATGTCTCTAAATCCATATTTTACAAGTGATGAAGATTTATTTCCTCAGGATGTAACACCTTTAGTATTAGCAGGAATATCAATACCACTTGTTCAATATGATTTCCTCGGAGTAGAAAGATACATTATTCCTACAATCGGCGCTTACGAAGTTGATGCTTCCGGGTTTATGTCTGTTGACTATACCACTTGCGAACAGCCAACTACTGACCCAATTTTATTAGCCCAGGAAGATGCTGCGATTATCAGAGTTGTAATTGCTACTGAAGGTATAGAAAATCCCTTAACTGTAACTAATTTTGATTTTTCAACATTAGGAACAACAAATCCTGCAACAGATTTAGTGAATGCAAAGTTGTTCTATACTGGTC
>DAIOVK010000570.1:0-2346 GCA_036759045.1 Kapaibacterium sp. (SeqCode)
TATTAATTATTAAATATTTTTTATTATCAATTATTTTTTGCATTTCATTACCGTTATCTGCTCAACAAACAGATAAAGATGGAACTATAGATAATAATCAAATAGTTATTAAAACCTTTCCAAACGGACTTTATGGTTCAAACTGTTATGTTGTGCATTGCCAAAATGTTGGTTTTATTGTTGATGCTGGCTCAAATGACCCTTCAATTTTTAAATACATCACAGAAAATAAAATTGATATTAAAAATATATTTTGTACTCATAGTCATATTGACCATGTCCTTTATGTAATGAATTTGAAAGAATTTACAGATGCTAAAATTTGTCTTGGTGCTGAAGATGTAAATCACTTCAAATACTATTCAAATGAAAGAATCGAAGAATGGACAAAAAATGGAGATATTTCTGAAGAACAATTGCAGGCAATAGATAAGTTTATAAAAATCAAGTATGACTCTTTGCTTAATGGAAATGAATTTTTTACTATTGGAGAAATGAAAGTTGAAATTCTTCAGACTCCCGGTCATTCAAAAGGTTCTATAAGTTTATTGGTTAATGGATTATATCTTTTTAGCGGAGATACAATTATGGATAACTTGATTGGAAATACTGATGTTGATTCTGGTAATGAAAATGACATCATAAAATCAATAAACGAGAAAATTCTGCCATTAGAAGATAAAATAGAAATATTTCAAGGACATGGAGAAAAAATATCAATGAAAGAAATACGAAATGTATTGAACTTAACAAAATAAGTTTATACTAAATTGTTTATAAAAAGATGTCATTGGCAACCCCCTGAGAAAAATGAGAATTTTTTTTTAATGGTGATTACATCACTAAAAGAGTAATTCCGAAACATAGCTTTTCAGTCATACTATCAGCAAGCTGATAGCATGACAAGAGATAAGTCATGCTATCAACTTGTTGATAGTATGACAGTCAAATATAGCGATGTCATTGGCAACGAAGTGAGAAATCTCAAGTTTCGTGGTAGCAATGACTTGTGAGATTTCTCACTTCGTTTCGAAATGACAAGATTGCATAATAGCAAACTACGAGGCATCAGGAGTTCTAAATTTAGAAAAAATTTGTAAAACATTCTTTTTAATTTCTACTTATGGATTCTTTCAATATTAAAAATGAAACAATTGACTGGCTGCTTACTGGCGATTCTTCAATTCGCTGGCAGGTTATGCAAGACTTTTTAGATTATGATGAAAAGAAGGTTAATCAAGAAAGAGAAAAAGTAAGTGAAACTGGCTGGGGAAAAATTTTACTCGAAAATCAAGATGAAGATGGTAAGTGGGCAAAATCTCTTTACGACCACAAATGGATTTCTACAACATATACCTTATACCTTTTAAAAGAACTGGGGATTTTACCAAACGGACAAACTCAAAAAGGATGCTTTCAGCTATTTGAAAATGGGATTTATAATAACGAAGAAATTCGCTTTTCAAGAAAACAGCTATTGAGAGATAATGCCGTTACTGGATTTGTTCTTGGAATTCTTTCGTATTTTAAGTATAAAGATGAAAGATTGCATAATATTGCTGAATTTCTCTCGAAAAATCAAAATGATAATGGCACTTGGCATTATGACAATAAAGAAGGTGCTGATAAATACGAATTTGAAACAACGCTTTTAATTCTGAAAGGATTTTTTAGCTATCAGAAATATTTTCCTAATCCATTAAATTTAAATCAATTTATAGAAAAATCCCATAATTTCTTGTTAAACCATAACTTGTATCTTGATAAATCAGAGAATAAGCCGATTAAAAAGGAATGGCTGCTCTTTTCATATCCGAATTACTGGCATTATGATATTTTGACTGCTTTAGATTATTTCAGAGAAATTAATTTGAAAAGTGAATCACTTATTAATGCTATAGAATTTATTCAAAAAAAGCAAAATAAAGATGGCACATGGAATTTGCAGAATAAACATAAGGGCTTGACATACTTTGAAATGGAAGAAGTTGGGAAGCCAAGTAGATGGAATACATTAAGAGCATTAAGGATTTTAAAATGGTGGTTTTCTTAGTATTTATGTAATGCAGTTATGGTTTAGAAAGATTAGAAGGTTTATATAGTTTAGTTTTTTACTTTCGCAATGTTCCGAGAAACTCGTGCGAAAGTATTTATTAAATCTTACTTTGCGAAAGTTTCTTAACCTTTCGTAAAGTTTTGGTAAGGAAAATAAACAAGTCATGCTATCAACTTGTTGATAGTATGACTGGGAACTATGTGTTTGCATGGAGTTGTGAGATTCTTCGCTTCGTTTCGGAATGACAGGGTAAACTTATGTCATCTCCATTTAAATAAAGCACTTGCTTT
>DAIOVK010000571.1:0-2345 GCA_036759045.1 Kapaibacterium sp. (SeqCode)
TCTTTTGGCTTTACACTCAATTCAACGATAGTATCATTTTTTTTCTTCTCGTTCAATTCAATGTAAAAGCCATCACCAGTTTCAAGAGAGCTTTGAATTCTCGTTTTTAAAATTCTACTTTCTTTATCAAAATTGATAATTTCAATATTATCATTAATAGAAGAAATATTATTTATCTCAAATCTTGATGTATCTGAAATTGATATTTGAAAATCCACACTGTTCACTCTTGAATTGTCAAAGCTATTAAGTTTAACAACTGTTGATATTGTATGTTGTTCGAATAGAATTATTAAGCTATCCGATTCAAATTCAGAAGATAAAAATCTATCTTCATTACTTTTAACTTCTGCTTTTACAAAAGTATTTTCAATACTATCAACTTCTTTTTTAAAATATTCAGTAAATTCAATGAACGATATATTGACGTAGGCAGTATCCGGACAATCACCCAGATAATCACCAAGAAAAGCGATTAATGGTTTATTGCCTTCAATTAAACCTGCTGTTTTTAAAGCATATCCGTAAAACTTCCCGGTATCAGCAAAATTAAAGTCTTTTGCCTGAATTCCTTCAGTTAGCGTTCCGGTAGATAATGCTGTATGAAACTTTAGCTTTTCCGGATTATAATTTATTTCAAAATTATAACCAGCTAAAGAATCGCTTTTTAAAATTTCTCCTATTTCTATAAATACAATAACAGATGATTTTGTATTTCCACAAATGTCAACTACATTATTACTAACCAATTTAGCAGTAATATTTTCTTTTGCAATCATTGTGTGGCTACCCGATAAAAGCAGCCACACAATTATTATTATATAACTAATTCGATAAATCATCACTGATTATCTGTTTAACAACATTTTCATTGAAACAGAAGTATTGTTACCAGTAAGTTTATAAATATACATACCGTTGCTTAATTGATTTCCATAAGAATCAGTACCATCAAATTGATATGAATACTGACCAGCAGTTAAATACTCATTTGCTAATACATTCAATCTGTTTCCAGATAAATCATAAACAGTTAAAGTATAGTTACCTTCCTGAGCAATATTAAGAGTAATATTTGTATTTGATGTAAATGGATTTGGTGTATTCTGCAATAATAAATCACTTCCAACAATACTGTTTTCAACTGGTAATTTGTAATTCTGATTTGCAACTAAATTATCATTAAATGTAACATTATTTAAATTCATTTCATCATCAGAAATTGCAACAGTTACGTAAACAAGTGGAATTGATTGTTCGAATTCACCGGCGCCAGCGAACACAAATAAATCGTTTGAATAATCAAATAAGAATTTATCGTCAGAGGTATTTGATTCAACATTCAATATTTTACCATTAAATTCAATTTTTGAAGCAACACTACCATTGAAATAACCATTTAATAATACAGGGAATCTGTAAGTATTATCATTTACTTTAACAATTTCACCAATATTAATGTTATTTGCTAATAACTCCTGAGGAACTATTTTTCCATATTGAACTATTGTATCAATTAACCAAGGTAGTTTTGGTAATCTTGCACTAAGATAATGAAGTATCATTGCACCGTCAAACTCAGAGACTTGGAAAAATATATTAGTCTTTGATGGAACATTCACATAAGGTGGAACGTTAATATTTTGGTCATAGTATTCATCTCTCCAGGGAATATTTACTTTTGCACCGGCTAAAGTTAAATCATAATAATATCTTCCATTATGATTAACATCACCGTGAAATGCCTGACGTCCGCGAACACTGTCTAAAGGAGTTCTTGTTGCAATAGCATTTAAAATCAAATATGCATCATTAATAGTAACATATCTGTTTTGTGGCATACCAGAGTGTCTGAAATTTTTGGACATATCAACATCTCCATCGCCCCATTTTGTAGTATCTCTGTATCTAATGACAGGTTTAAATAAAAACACACTGTCAGTAGCTCCGGTTGGTGGATAATTCAATGTTTTCTGTTCTGAAATTGCAGCTTGACTTGGATTATAATAAAGTAATGCGTTTAAAAAGTCATGAAAACTACTACCTTTAATACCAACTGCTGCACCTACGCCAACGTTCATACCAACTGAACTGTAGCAAAATTCGATATTACCTTGTCTTGAAGTTGTATCAGCAGATTTATATAATTTAACCTGGAATGAAGCAACTCTAGTTGGATTAGTTGGGTCGTTTACGTTTAAATTTTGCCATTGTACAGTAAGAACATTGTTTGATGTTTTATAAGAAATTCTGGAAGTAGCTCTATAGCAGTGATTACCCCAATAAGGAGCAATAACATTATTTTGGTAGCGTGCTTCATCGAAAGTAAAGAGACCTTCAGGCAA
>DAIOVK010000572.1:0-2337 GCA_036759045.1 Kapaibacterium sp. (SeqCode)
GCTCTGCTACCTACTTCTAATACTTCTTTAATCAGAAAATATTATGCTCAGCAAATATCTGAGAGCTATTCAAACCCATGGCTATACCTTACTTTTAGAGATAAAAATTATCCTGATAGCATCTTGAGTATGACAATGAATTCTTCAATAGAATCATCTTTTATTTATTCCCCAAATCCTTCGCAAGATGACATAGTATTGCAGGGTGGCACTACTTCAAGATGCACCTTTACTTTTGATTTTTCTGCATTGCCTCCTAATGCAGGTATTCATAAAGCAGTACTTGAACTTGTTCTTGACCCAACACGTTGCGACATCGGAAATTTTAATATGGATTCTATAATTACTGCCGAAATATATGACGAAAATGATACTGAAATGAGTGAAGCACTTTCGATTTATTACGCTGAAAGAGTTAGAGGAACAAATATATTTAGATTTCCGGCAGTTTCTTCAGCAGTTGAATATTGGAATAGAATTAAAGGAAAAATGAAATTTGTAATTATGCCTGAAAGTAATGATTTATATAGAGAATTAGATAAACTTACTTTTTACGGTTTAAATAATCCAGACAGCACCTTAATTCCTAAATTAAGAATTATATATTCTACAAGACCACTTTTCAATGATTGTAAGTAAAAATACTATGAAAAATCTAAAATATATTTTTTTCTTATTATGCTTAACAGGTATAAATGCTTTTTCGCAAGGTGGTTCTAACTATTCTGTTTTTGGAATTGGTGATTTGATTTATTCCAACGGTGCAACAGCTAGTGGAATGGCAGGTACATCAATAGCTGTTCCTTCCGAATATGCGATTAATTTCCGTAATCCTGCACTCTGGAGCAAAGTTTCTACTACACGCCTCCAAATTGGATATTTGTTTAATCAGCATATAGTTAAAGATAATAGCAACACTTTATTTCAAAACAATGGTAAAGTAAATCAGGTTTCAAGTGTGTTTAGTGTAGATACTGCCAATGGTATGAGTTTTTCTTTTTCTATATATCCTTATAGTTCGCAGAATTATCTGATTGATTATGACAAGACCCAACCATTTTATGAAGAAGAAATCAATTCTAATATAACTTACCAGGGCTCAGGTGGAATATCAATTGCTCAACTCGGTTTCGCTACTAACATTTTCAAAAACTTCTCAATTGGAGCCGCTGCTTTCCTGTCTTTTGGTAATTTAGCAAGTAGTACAACTACAATTGTTTATGGAGAAAATACTCACCAAAGCATTTCTTCTATGAAAGACAACTTTCAAAGCTGGGGCTGGAAACTTGGTGCTATTTATTCTCCATTCGAAAATTTTACTCTTGGTGCTTTTATCAATAATTTAAAAAAATTTGATTTTGACAGAGAAGTTATTTTTGAATCAGATTTGCTATCTGATTCTACATATACTGTAAATTGCTCTTACCAAATACCAAAGGAAATTGGTTTTGGTATGTCCTATTTATCAGATAAATTTTTATTTGCAGCCGATTATTCTATTCAGGATTTTTCTAATTTTAGTTACAAATCCGGAGCAAATACCGAATTCAGAAAATC
This sequence comes from Kapaibacterium sp. (SeqCode), assembly GCA_036759045.1. Taxonomy (GTDB): domain Bacteria; phylum Bacteroidota; class Ignavibacteria; order Kapaibacteriales; family UBA2268; genus JAAYJM01. The sequence continues at coordinate 1,558 of DAIOVK010000572.1, forward strand.
AAGCAATTATTCAATCGGGGTTACCCGCTTAGGCAATAAAAAAGCTGGTGCTTCTTTTGCAGACAGAATTACATATAATTTTGGTTTGGGATACAGAGAATTATATTATAAAATTGCCGGGCAAAACATAAATGAATTTTTAGTTAGTTATGGTATGGACATTCCAATAGTTGGAAATACTATGCTTCATTCCTCAATTACAATAGGGCAGCGTGGAACCCAAAATTCCGGACTAATTAAAGAATATTTTGGCAGATTGAATGTTGATCTAAGCATTGGGGAAGTTTGGTTTAAACCTATAAAAAGAGAGTATTAATATGAAAACAAATATATATCCGGAAGTTCATTCAACAACAGTAATTGGTGTTCTAAAAGATGGAAAAGCTGCAATGGGTGCAGATGGTCAGGTTTCATTTGGCAATACAATAATGAAACATTCCACCCGAAAAGTTCGCAAAATTTATGATGACAAAATCCTTGCCGGATTTGCTGGTGCTACCGCAGATGCCTTTACTCTGCTTCAGAGATTTGAGGAAAAACTCGAAGAGCATCGCGGCAATTTATTCCGCTCTTCAATTGAACTTGCAAAAGATTGGAGAACAGACCGCTATCTTCGACGTCTCGAAGCTATGCTTACAGTTATGGATAATAATAAAGCTCTTATTATTAGCGGAACTGGCGATGTAATTGAGCCGGAAGACAATATTATCGTTATTGGCTCAGGTGGTATGTATGCTCTTTCTGCCGCCCGTGCATTACTTGCTCATACTGAACTTACAC
>DAIOVK010000573.1:0-2327 GCA_036759045.1 Kapaibacterium sp. (SeqCode)
TGGGCTTGCCCAAATGTAACTAACAAGTGAGCAAGCTCACTTGCTTTCCCAAGATAGATTCTGGCATACGCCAGAATGACAAGTAAAGATGTCATTGGAAACGAAGTGAGGAATCTCACAAGTCATTGATAAGACGAAGCTTGAGATTATTTACTTCGTTGCCAATGACAATTTTTAGTTATATTTCACGAAATCATTATTTACGAGGCAAATTTCTTAACTCATTTATTTTCGTTATGGGGTAAGGAGTTCTGAAATTAAGCTGTTCCTTCATTTTTGAGTCGGAATAAGGTTTTTATGACTCATTAAAACTTAAGCATTTTCAGGATTTGATGGAATAACAGAGGGGATAATTTCTGTCTGCTTTTGAGTGATTCTTTCTTGTTCAGCTAAAGGAAAGATGCTTGCTAATTTTGCTTTAATCACAGAAGGAGTTTCACCGAGTTGGACAGCAGAAACACCATCGACCATAACCTGACATAACTGCATTTCTTCATTATGTAATCTCTTAAGTTTATCTCCAACAGGCAGCCAAACGATATTTGCCATAAAAATACCCCACATAGTAGCAATGAAAGCTGAAGCAATGTGGTGAATTAAAACATTGGGATCGCTTCCAGCAGCTGCAAGAGTGGAAATAAGGCCCATTACAGTACCTATTATACCCATTGTAGGAGAATATCCACCCAGTTTAATAAATAATCCTATGTAGATATTGTGCCTGTCAGTAATATAGCCCATTTCGGTTTCGGCAATATTTTGAAGTGTTTCAGGGTCAACTCCATCAATGCAACTCTGAAAAAGTTTTTTTAGGAATGGATGCTCAATTGTCTTTAACTTTGCTTCGATAGCTAAGATACCGTTTTTTCGGGCTATTGCAGAGATTTCAGCAATTTTTTCAATAATTATTTCTGCACTGTATTTTTTAGGGAAGAAAGCTATTTTGAAAAGAAGAGGTAATTTAGCAATTGTATGAAAAGAACTGCCTGCAAGACCAGCAGCAAGAGTACCGCCAAATACAATAACCATAGCTGGAAGCATAAAGAGTGCGTCTATCGTTCCACCTTCCCAGATGAATGCTCCAAAAATAGCTAAAAAGCCAATCAATATTCCAACTAATGTACTTGATTTCATTTACAAATATAAAATAATTAACTTAAAAAATCAAATAATGTTTGTTGGATTAATCTTGAACCGACCTGTAAAGCATAATTTAAGGCAGTTTCGTCCTGAGATAATTTTATTGCAGACGATGCAACATCTGTATCTGCTTGCAAAGAACGATATTCTTTTAATCGTGTATTTTCTTCAGTCATTTGTAGAGAAATAGCACCAAGACGATTGATTCTCGAACCATTTCTTGCTGAAACATTATACATTTTGTCCTGTAGCTGAGATATTTTCTGATTAGCAATGTTTAATCTATTAAAATCTTCTTGTGTAAAAGTTGTATTATCTCCTCGTAAAGTACCATCTGAATTATAAGCTAATGTATTGTATAAAGATATAATCTGCTCAAAAACTTCAGTCCCGTTTTCTCCAAAGACTTCTTTTGCATTAGTGTTTATTACCTCAGTTGAAGTTGAATTCTTGTTAATAACCTTTTCTTCAAAATTACCTTTGAAAATAACTTTTAAACCCGATGGGTTATCTTCAGTTGCATCTCCCTGAACTAACTCAAAAGGATAGCGATTATTCATATCTTCTACTGGATTAATAGAATCAGCAGTAGTTTTTGTTCCTGAAAAAAGATATTTTCCACTAAATTCGCTATTCGCATTGCCTATTATATCATTTAAAAGTCCTTTGACATAGACTGCTAATGAAGAAAGAGAAGTAGAATTGCCAGTAGTAGTAGCATCAATTGCAAGTTGTTTCATAGTATCAATGTTGCCAGTAATTGCATCAATTACATCTGAAGTGGCTCTTAGTTCGCTTAGTCCACTTTCAATATTATTATTGAATGTTTTATTTCTATCAATTAAAGTAGTAACCTGCTTGGAAATAATCAAACGTTTAGGGTCATCAGACAAACTGAGCAAATCGTTACCAGTGTAGAGACGCTTTTCAGTTTGATTTTTACTGTATTGTATATCTTCTAATGTTCTTAAATAAGAAGATGAACCGGAATTTTGTGTTACTCTCATATATTTTCAATATTATCTGACTAAATTAATAAGTGTGCTAAGCAATTCATCAGTAACAGTAACAATTCGCGAAGCGGCTTCGTAAGCTTTTTGATATTTAATTATGCTAACAGCTTCTTCATCTAAATTAACTCCGATAACCGATTCTCGCTGGTTACTTAATTGCTCTGTAATTAATTC
>DAIOVK010000574.1:0-2321 GCA_036759045.1 Kapaibacterium sp. (SeqCode)
ATAAACTCTCCCCTATCCCCTATTACTCATCTTTAAAGAAATATTCGGTTAAGTCATCAAATTTTACATTTATAATTATCCAACCATTGTTTGGAGTTTTGTAAAAAGTAAAAATCCAGCGGAGAGGGTAGTTTTTATGCAAACTTATATAGCGAGTGCGAACAAGAGATATTCCAACGATTTCAGCATTAACAAATTCATAACCTTTAATCATTCCATATACATTAAAAGACTTCCTTGTTTGCTCAATTAAATTATCTAATTGGGAGGAACGCTCTGCTATTGGACTTCCTTCCAATAATTTACTAAAAGCAAAACTGACAGTATCAGCCATTAAATATTCAAAGAAAACTGTTGATTTGTTTCTTATGTCTTGTGGAATTTTGCTCGAATCTGTGGTGGCTTGGCTGTAAATGTTTGCAGTAAAAGCAAGAGTTAATGTTAATAGTATTATAATTTTTTTCATTTTATTTCATATTTAATTAAAAAAATCAAATATAATATAAAACATGATTATTTACTAAATTTATTTTAAAATAATAACTTTTTCGTTTGGTTTAATCATACCGTATTTTTCACGGGCTATTTTTTCGATTGTATTAGTATCATATTCCATTAAAAAAATCTCTCTGTTTAAAGAATCTTTTAATTTAATTTCGTTATAAATCATAGCTCTTTTCTCCTCGTTCTGATTTTCAAGAGAAAATCTTTTGATTATTCCATAATTATCAAAAATAAGAAAATAAAGCATCAGGGCAATAATAAGCAAATACAGGATTTTACGCTTCTTACTTCGTTTAGGAGTTATATTTTGATTTTCGTTGTTTTGCATAGAAAGATATTTAATTTGGAATTAATCGAACATATTAGAAATTATGTCCTTTGTTGTTGCAATTCTAAAGTCAGAATTCCAGCCCCAGTTAACTAAAAAAAAGAGGTTATTAGCTTTGCTACGTTAGAAATAATTGCGATTCTTAACTCCATAATAAATTATGGAGTTACTCTAATTATAAGAATAACTCCTAAATCTATTTAGGAGTTATATTTGCAATTTTGTGAAATTACAATATTTTTAATATCAGAACTATATTTATTATGAAATATCAAACTACGATGCATCAGGTGTTCTGTAATTACGAAAGGGCTGGAGTTATAAATTTCTTATTCTTTTCCCACCAGCTCCTATTAATCTCTTCAGAAATATCATCAATATCCTTTTCAGTTGCTTTACTTTTAGATAAAATTAAGTAACCTTCCAAGTAATCAATAATTCTTTCTAATATTTCATTATTCTCACTGTAAGGTACTTCAAGAATAAACTTATCTGGTTCTCTTTTAATTAATATATTACTGGCTGTTGCAATCATAATTTTTTTTAATTTTTTGAACATTATGTAAATATACAAAAAAAGTTGAGATTTTTAAAATAAATATCTCAATTTTCCAAGATAATTCTACAACCTACATTATTCACAAATAAAAATTAAATTCTTTATCACTCATTCCCAAGTTGCACTTGGGAATGTAACTTTCACAAAAGCTAAGCTTTAACTCTTTGTTCTTAACTAAAAAGCACAGCTTGAAAAGAAATATTCCTTCCCAAGTGCAACTTGGGAAGGAGTTCAAACTACACTTTTTCAATTCAATTTCTTATGGTGATAAAAGGAATCATTCTTCATCTCCTCCCCAAGTTCAACTTGGGAAGGAGAATAATACATAACTTTTCTCTTATTCTATCCTAATTCCCAATTCCTAATTCCCATTTCCAAAATTTACTTTGCAAATTTAGCTAAGACGCTAACTAATTTGTCCATTTCTTCTTTAGTGCGTTTTTCGGTAACTGCTATTAAAAGTCCTTGCTTGCACTCTGGGAAGCGAGAAGTATCAATACCAGCAAGAATGCCTTCTTTTTCAGCTTCTTCAATGATTGTTGAAGCTGGCACTGGAGTTTTTACTAAAAATTCCATAAAGAATGGCTTATCGCTGAGCAAAGAGAAGCCGTTCAACTTTTTAATTTGCTCTGCAAGATAATGCGCCCCATCAAAGCAACGTTCTGCAACTTCCTTTATTCCTTGCTTGCCCATAGTAGTCATATAAACGCCGGCTGCAAGCATCATAAGACCTTGGTTTGAGCAAATGTTTGATGTTGCTTTTTCACGTTTGATTTGCTGCTCTCTTGTTTGAAGAGTAAGGACAAATCCTCTTTTACCTTCTAAATCCTGAGTAACGCCAGCAATTCTGCCCGGCATTTTACGAACCAATTCGTTTTTGATTGCAAAAACACCAAGATAAGGACCGCCATAGTTCATACTCAAACCGAG
>DAIOVK010000575.1:0-2321 GCA_036759045.1 Kapaibacterium sp. (SeqCode)
TGCAATTAGAATGGCAGCAAGAATTGCGAGCGGAAGAAACTCGTCTCTGTATTGACTGAAAGTAAGTTCGTCAATAGCAGTTTTTTCCATTTTGTCAATTTCAGTGTAAATTTCCTTGAGTCCTTTATTGTTAGTTGCACGGAAATATTTTCCACCAGTCATATTTGAAACCTGTTTGAGTAAATCTTCGTCAATTTGCACTTCAATATTTTGGTATTGAATCCCGAAAGGTGTTTTAAATGGATAGGGTGCCATACCACGCGTTCCAACGCCAATTGCATACACTTTCATTTTGAAGGATTTTGCAATTTCAGCGGCAGTCATAGGTGCAATGTAGCCGGTATTGTTCACTCCATCGGTAATTAGAATAATCACCTTGCTTTTTGCTGTGCTATTCATAAGCCGATTGACTGCTGTAGCAAGTCCAAGTCCAATCGCAGTCCCATCTTCAACCATATTTGTGTTTATGCCTTCAAATAAATTTTTTAGAGTGCTGTGGTCGGTGGTTAAAGGACACTGAGTAAAACTTTCAGCTGCAAATATTACAAGACCAATTCTGTCATCAGGGCGGTTGTCAATAAATTCAATAGCTGTTTTCTTTGCTGCTTCAAGACGGTTTGGAGAAAAATCCTTTGCTTCCATAGATGTAGAAATATCAAGGGCAACTACAATGTCGATTCCCTCTGTTTTTACTTCTTTATGGCTTAAAGTGGATTGTGGGCGTGCAAGAATAACAATAATAGTAGAAATAAGCAAAATTCTCAAAACAAAAAGTATATGCCTGAAAATTTGCTTTGCAGATGTTTTTGTCTGAATTAGCGGCTCTAAAGTAGAAACCTGTAATTTCGGCTTTTGATTCTTTTCGGTAAAAACATACCAAACAATCAAAAATGGAATTATAATAAATAAATAAAAAAAGCCCGGGGATACAAAAATTATGTGTTCCACTTCCTATTCTCCTTTCCCATTACTTTGCTGCTTGAGTTTTAATTCATTTGCGATGTTTTCCACAATTTGATAGGCATCAGAAAGACATCTTGCATTTTCGTCCGGCAGAGGAATAGATTTAGCGAATTTTACCAAATCTGCAACTCTTAAAATGAATTCAAGTAATGCAATGTTGTTATGAGCAATACTGCCTTTTTGAATAGAATCAAGAATCTCATCGGTCGTCATCTCAAGTGCCTGAAAATCAAGCTGCCTTTGGAGATATAACCTTAAAATATCTGTCAATCGAATGTAATACTGCTTAACGAAACCCGATTGCCAAAGCTTTTCCTTTTCCAATTTTTCAAGTTCAGCTCTGGCGAAGACATCTGCAGGAATTCTTGGGTCGTAGTGAAGTTTTGGTTTTATTCTTTTTGTTTTATATCTTTTCCCTAAAAACCAAGCTGCTAATGAAATTAGAAGAATTGCCAAAGCAGCAATAATATAACCTATAAACTCTTCAAGCGAAAAAGGTTCATCAAGCGGACCTTTTATATCTTTAATCGCCTGAGATGTATCGACTTCAACTGTATGAAAATAAAGGAAAATGCTATCGGTTGCAGCGGGAAAAAGAGTATTGAAGCCGGGTTTTTCATACATAAAAACAAATGTGGGAATAACATAAGCACCGCTATCGAAGCAGGTTACTTCTATTTTTTGCAAGAAGCGATATTTATTGCCTTCTGTGATGGTATCAATTGAAGACTTATGCAGTACTTCTACAGCTCCGATTGTATCTGGGACGACAGGCATAACGACATTCAACTTTTTATTACATTCGAGTTCTAAAAGCAATTTTATTCTATCGCCGATTAAAACGTTGTTAGTATCGTTGCTTAGCTTCGGTGTTACGATTATGTCTTTAGCTTGCAACCCATAATAGCTTGATAATATAATAATTAGTAAAATTATTTTGATATTCTTCATACTGTATTCCATGTATAATTTCATATTATCTTAAAAAAAATAATATAGAAGTAAGCATTATTATACTTTCAAAATTAAGAAAAATCAATAAGAATGCAAAGAAAGAATGATAAATGATAAGTGATAAGTGATAAGTGATAAGTGATAAGTGAATTTTGAAGGAATTTAAAATCTCAAAACTCTTGGCTCCTCGTAGTTTCTTATTTCGCAGTTTATTAAATGAATACTCTTATTTTAAAAGTGAGCTACCATTTCGTCATTAGTTATTGGTCATTAGTTATTGGTAGTTATAAACTAATGTAATATCCCTTTGAAAAACTTACAATAAAATCTTGTCATTCCGAACCCCCTTATAAAGCAAGAGCTTCATTATAATAGAGATGACATAAGTAAAAGTGTCATTCTGA
>DAIOVK010000576.1:0-2318 GCA_036759045.1 Kapaibacterium sp. (SeqCode)
CTGAAAATCAATGCAGTAATACACATCATTTCCTTTAGAATAGCCATCTGAAGTTCCACCCGAATACTGTGCTTTTAGAATTCCAGCAAGAAATATAAAAACTAATATAAAATATATAATTTTTTTCAATTTAATTTCCTTTGATTAATAAATTATTGATTTAGTTCAACTATATATAATTATTAATTAAGGTAAACCATATACACAACGGAATCCGAAACCTGCATTTCTTCCGCCGCTTGTATTTGTTGAAATAATTCTATCTGAAACTTTACAGTAGCTCGAATTATACTTCCAATCGCCACCACGGAACCCAGAACCAGTTGCACCTATCCCAGGCCATTTATTAATATCAGCATTTCCGTTTACATCTAAACTTCCATTACCGTGAACGTTCGTAAAGCTACGGCCTTTAGTATTCCCAATAGTTACAGTTCTCTCCCAAAGATTACCAGTTAAATCCATTACACCATAAAAAGATGCACCAGCGGATTCTTTGCTGCTATTTTCGCGGGCAAAATTACCAACTCTGACTGGTCCTTGGAGAATTTCTCCAAAGACACAATTTGCATTATCCGGACTAACTACCTCAGTAGATAAATTTTGATTAGTGATGTCTGTTGCTTGAATAATAGTTGTCGTTCCCCATGCAAATTCATCAGGAACAGCAGCAGCAGTTCCACGGCACGCTTTTTCATATTCAAATTCAGTCATAGCTCTAAGCCCAGCCCAGTCAGCATAAGCAGCGCCATCAGCCCACGAAAGGTAATTACAAGCAATGTTTTGTCCATCGTCTGCTTCATTCAAAATGCTGTTGTTATTAGCATCGCAGCCATATACCCCATTTACTAATTTGATGAAGTTTCTCTTATTATTAAAATTATTTGCAAAGCGTGTAGCTTTTTGATTTATTGTAAGAGTATTTAAAAAATCAGAGTATTGTTCCAGAGTAATTTCATATTTCATACACCAAAATGCTTTGTAACCTTTTGGGAATAAAGCCGGGACAATGCCTTGCCTATCCCCTCCGTAAGTAGAACTGTTGTAGTAAAGATTGCCATTTGCTGAACTTACAGTAATTGCATTTTCATTTTGAACTAAATATGGCGAATTACTCCCTGCGGTATAAAATTCAGAAACTCCAGTTCCACCACTGCCAAGAAAGAACGCTCCCTGTGGTATATATACCATTTCAATAGCAAATACCTGAATGACTATTTCCTGATTTATAGGAACATCATCGTAAGAATAATTCCATTTAAGTTTTATGCCCTGCCAGTTATTTGTCCCGTCACCTGAATTTGTTCTATAAATCAATGCTGCTTTAGCAGTAGAAGACGGCTCAATTGTAGCAGCAACACCGTTGTCATTTAAAATTGAGTAATCTGCTAAATTGGTGCTAAATGTAATATGCTTCCAGTTGCCATTAACCGGCTTATATTTAGCAAATATCCAGGCACCATCATAATTAGCTACTCCCAGAGCAGAACGCCAAGAGTTATCCCAGCTTATATCAAATTGAATATAAACTGATTTGGAAATAGTATCAAGCTCTACAAGTTTTGCCTGCTGAACCTGAATATTATTTGCCTGAACTGAGCATAATGAAATAACAAATGCAAATGCCAAGAAATAATATTTTCTCAAAAGCATTGACAGAAAAGAATGCTTTTCATTACGTAAGAATTTTAAAGCCACCATAGAACTACTCCCTTTAATGAAAAAATAACTAATTTATTTCTATTCTAAAATCATACATTAAATATTAAGAATGCTTTAATTTTATTAATTATAAAAAATATAATATTTTAAAGAATGAATAAAAGGAAAATTTATAAAATCTTCAATTAAAACAATTACTTATGAAAAGCAAAATTAGGAAAGGGAACTGCCCATGCTGATTATGGTCAATATTTTTCTATTTTTTATTTAAAATAGAAATATATCATTTATTGATTACTAATATAAAATATTTTTTTTATTCTACAAGTGAAATTTTATAAGATAATTTTTTTCTAATAAAATTAAGGAGAATTTTGATTTTTGGAAATGACCGAAATACGAAGCAAGCCATTAGAGCAACAAGTTGTTCGTATGACTGAGAAGTTTTAATAGTCGAAAATACACCTTCCCAAGTTAAACTCTAACGATTATACACATCTTTAAAAAGTGCAGCTATTCAACTTATCCCGTAGAGTTAAAATATTTGTAACAATGCTTCCTTTTCAAGTTTTATTATTCCGTGGGAATTAAATATTTAATCGGCTTTTTTAATATATAATCCCTACGGGATAAGCACAGTCAAGGGTTATTCTTGT
>DAIOVK010000577.1:0-2318 GCA_036759045.1 Kapaibacterium sp. (SeqCode)
AGGGATTATATATTAAAAAAGCTATTAAATATTTAATTCCTACGGAATAAAAAGGTACTAAAAAAACATTGTTACAAATATTTTATCCCTAACGGGATAAGTTTAATAGCAGCACGTTATAAAGATGTGTATTATCGTTAGAGTGCAACTTGGGAAGAAGGAAAAGGTAGATATTCCATATCTGCCAGATATGGAATATCTGTTATACAAGTCATTGCTACCACAGAGCTTGAGATTTCTCACTTCGTTTCGAAATGACAGACAAAATTGAAATTTTAGAACTTCCCTAAATTACTATTAATCAAATTTCATAAATTTTGCATAATGTGAGCCAATACCTAATTTTAATTGTATTAAATACTGTCCTTGTGAAAGAATTTCTACATTAATTAAATATGAATAGTTTCCTGATGAGTAATTACTTAATAATTCCTGTTTTACTAAAATTCCATAAATATCATAAATATTTATTTCTACATTTTGTTCTTTGGCTAAGCCGAAATCTAATGTTAAAATGCTGTTTGTTGGATTTGGATAAACGGTGCCTATATATGATTTTGATGGCAAACCATAGCTAGTGATTTCAATTGGAACATTGCAATTTGATTCTCCTTCATAAAAAAGTGGTTTGCTGTCGCCACTTAAATTTATTTGTTTATCCATACAATTCATTGCTAAATGCAATGTGTCGTAGTAATTCTTGATTATTGTATTGATTGGACTAAAGCATACTTTTAATACTTTTGTCTCCTGCGGATTTATAACAAGTGGAAATTGAGATTGCGGAATTGAAAAATAAATATTTTGAGATATTAAAGCATCATTTAGTATAATTGGTTTTAAGCCATAATTGAAAAACTGAATACTATCGCAATATAAACCACCGATAGAGCAATCCACATAATCCATATAATTATTATTAGGAGCAAAAAAAGGACTGGATAAAGTAAATCCTTGGATTGTATCTGTTAGTTTTGTTTTATTTCCAACTGAATCTGTTGCTACAAGCACATAAATTGCATCTTGATACAAATCATTAACAGTGATTTTTAATTTAATTTCTTCAGAACTTATTAATTCAAAATCTGCTTTGCAATTTATTAATTGTTCTGCTTCTACTTTTTTTAAACCATAATCTGAAAGTAACGAATCATAAAAAATCACTTCTGAGTATTCAAAGCATGGGTCATAATTTGTTGCTGATTGAGGAGCATTCTTATCTGTTTGTGTTCCAAATTTAAAATTTAATATATTTCTTTGGGCGCAATCATTTGCGATGATGATAGAATCAACATAAGTTGAATCGAATTCTGACAAAAAGCAAAGTCGTAAATTTTCCACTTTGCCAGCTGCAATTTTTAGGGGTAAAGTGCTTGCTATTCTAAATTGTTCAGGATAGTTTAAGTTGATTGTATTAATGGTTTGCTCGAATTTTCCATAATTTTTTATTGGGATATCAATACAGTATTCCGTATTAATTCTTCCTATGTATGAGCTAAACGGGACTGTTTCATCAAGCTGAAGTTCATTTTTCAGTGTGAAGCCGGGAATTTCAATAGTTTTGTTTGATTCTAACTTCATTGAATCCACAACTTTTATTTTGAAGCTTCCGTCTTGATACTTATCAATCAATCGGGCAGAAAACAAAATTACTTTCTCAAATTCAGTGAAATTGCTCATTAATACTTCAGTATTGACTTTTTCGTCTTCTGGTACGCTTATGCTAATCACTCCGGAATCATACATAGTGGAATCTGTAATTGCACCATTTAATTCGAAGCAATTGATAATTGAAATGATTTCCGGTGCTTTAAAGTCGTGTGGTCTGAAACTCAGTCCACCAACATATCCATAAGAATTAGCAGTGCCATAGCCATAAACAATAATCCCAAATTCTTCAGTAGAATTAACTGAATGTTGTCCTTCAGCAACTTTTATGTTTGTGTAATAATAATCAGAATTTGAAATTCGTGTAAATGAATTTGATGGAACATTAGTGCCGTCAAGATTTATTTCGTTTCTTGCAGTGGCTGGAACAACCAGAGTAATATAATGCTCATCATATACTTTTTCATAATTGAAACCGTTTGATTGATATGCCTGGGTATTCATCACTTTATAAGAGGTCATAAACTGCTCTTTAGGAGGAATAACAACAAAGAATGGGTCACCTAATCTCTGCAAATAAGAATCGCTTTGAGAAGTTTTTTTAAACTGTGCAACCAGAATGGGTGAGTTTGATGTTATATAAGCAGCTTCGGTCAAAGGTCCTTCGTAAAAGCCACCTTTATCAAGGGTAACAGTCTTCAGTCCATTAA
>DAIOVK010000578.1:0-2318 GCA_036759045.1 Kapaibacterium sp. (SeqCode)
TATATAGACTTAATAGATATAGTATTGAAATATTTAGTAAAGATGTCATTGGTAACCCCAGAATCCATCTTAAAAATTGTCTTTATAGGTCATTAGTCATTAGTATTTTTACTAACAACGAATTACCAATGACTAATGACTAATGACTAAAAAGCAAAATGGATTCTGCCATACGCCAGAATGACACTTAAAGATGTCATTGGTAACGAAGTGAGGAATCTCACTAGTCAATTATACCACAATAATTGAGATTCTTCAAACGCTTCAGAATCACAAGATAAATTGGTTTTTATAACTCCCCATAAGAAACTTTATGTTTTTTTTCCTCAAATAATTGGTATATTATTATATATTTTGTTAATTTAGTAAAATGTATTTAAATAAAAAGTATAAATTATATTTAAAAGAGGTTAAATTGAAATTCATATTATATTTTCTACTGTTATCATTGATTATGCCCTTATTTTTTGGAACAGAAATATTATCTCAGGAAAAAACCGGAGTAATTGAAGTTATATTAACAAATTTGAAACACGACAAAGGAAAAATCCGATTTGCATTATATAATACAGAAAACGATTTTCCCAATAAGCCCCAATTTGCGTATAGAAAATTAGAGGTAAGTATTAAAAATAAGAAATGTGTTGCAGTTTTTAAAGACATACCTTTCGGGGTTTATGCAATAACAGTCCATCACGATGAGAATAGCAACGATAAAATAGATACGAACTGGCTCGGTATTCCCAAAGAAGGTTTCGGTTGTTCAAATGATGCAACTGGCTTTCTTGGACCTCCAAGTTTTGAAGATGCTAAATTCAATTTAAATTCCGAAACAAAAAAAATTAGTATAAAAATCAGATATTAAATAATCTTATGGAGAAAATTATGAATAAATTAAAAACAACTTCTATAGCATTGATAGCCCTGCTCTTTTTTGTTAGCTGTTCTAATAAAGAAAAAGAAATTTCAAATGAAAAAAAAGATTTTATAAGATATACTCAGGTTATTATTGAAAATTTTGGAGATGCACCTGAAGATAGTAGTAAAGAAACTATTGATTATATTTATGAAAATCCAAATGATTTCTTTTGGAAAACTGCTATATATAAAGATTCAGAAGGTAAAATATTAAAAAAAATTGAAAGGGAATTCGATTCCAACAGATTTCCAGCTAAGGAATTTAATGAGGAAGACAGCGTTATTACTGAATCTGTTGTTTTAAAATATGATACTGTAACTTATGAAGTTACAGAAAAAATTACTTATAACGGAGCAATTGCACCAGAAAATAAAATCAGGGAAGAAAGATATTATTTCGATAAAGAAGGATACATTGAATCTCAGGATATAACTTTATTCGAAAATGACCCTAATTTTAAAAACATTGAAGGAAACAACATAAAAGCAGCATATACATTAGTAGCATTTCCTGCTAAAACAGCTCGTCCAAAAGGCAGTATTATGCCTACTTACTTCGTTGAAAAATATAAATCCTATTTCACTGAAGAAGATAAAGGATACGATGCTGAAGCTGCTAAAAAATTGAAAATAGGGGACGTGTACGTAGTCGAAGAAACTAAATTAAATGAGCAGGGGATTCCTACTTACTATATGTCAACTCAACCCGAATGTGAAGACCATCCCGGAAAAGAATGGTTCAAATCTGATTTAGATGGCATTGGTAACATTGCTACTCTTACTGGCTATGCAAACGAAAAAATGGATTCCTTAATTACTGGCTGCACTAAGAAAGTCTATGAATACAATGACCAGGGATTTATCGTAAAAATTCAGGAGTTTAAATATAATGTTGCAACTAAAGAATTTGATTTACCACACGATTTAATGACTTTTAACTGGACTGACCCACAAATAACAAGTTTTGCTAACTTCATTGACGTTTCTAAAAGAATGGAGCATACTTGTACTCATAGCAACAGATTTAATGTTCTTGATAAAAAAATAGAAAAATTTGCTGATGGTGAAAAAGTTGTAATCGAATCCCGTGTTAGCTATCCAATCGATAGCATTCCTCAAACTATAGAACCAAAATTAAGAAAAAAGACTACTTATAAATACGAAAAAGTTAGTAAATAATTTTTAAACATTGATTAAGAAAATGAAAACAAGCCATACGAGCAACTTTTAGTTCGTATGGCTTTAAATTATTCTGTATCAACATTTTCACCGAATTCATACCAAACCGATAACAACTATATCAACATAATATGTCATTTCTTATCCCCTGATAAAGCATTTGCTTTATTTAAATGGAGATGACAAACTAATGCGTTATTCTGACATTCGTCAGAATGACA
>DAIOVK010000579.1:0-2311 GCA_036759045.1 Kapaibacterium sp. (SeqCode)
TTTTGAAGCATCAACAAAAATAATCATTCTTTCAGGGTCAGTACCATCTTTGTATTCGTAAGCTCCCATATCAATAGGTCCAGTTTGAGTATTGTCTGTTTTTAGCAATTTTCTGCCGAACCCTACTCCACGAATATCAGTTGTTAAGCTATTATAAGCATCATTTCCATCGTCAATACATGGCGAGGTGCCATAAAGACGGAAATCGCCATTTGCAGCATCGACAAATTTGGGATTTGATGTTATGCAATTAGCATCAGCAACTAAAGCATCACCAAAAGTAAAAATCTCAATATCTTTAAATGAATTAGAATAGCAGGAATAATTCATATATGTTATATTACCAGCGATATAAATTTGATGACCGTTATTATTTGCAGAAGTATTACCCCAAATAATTGAATTATTTATTGTTATATTAGTGGTAGTAAAATTATTAATAGCTCCACCCATATAATCAGCATGATTACCATAAAAAGTGCAATTAGTAATTAATGAAGAGTTGTTATAATTAGCTATTGCTCCACCAGAACTATGAGCTACATTATTATAAAAAAGACAGTTTGTTATTACAGGGTTAGATGTATAATTATAAATAGCACCACCATAATTTTTACAAGTATTTCCAGTAAAAATACAATTCACAATTTTTGGAGAATTACTATAATTAAACATAGCTCCACCATGACAATGCGGGTCTGTACCATTTGCGTTTCCATCTGAAATTGTAAACCCATCAAGAATGGCGGTGCTTGTTAAAGCTGGACTAATTGTATTCGGATGATAAAAGACGTGGTAACAGTTGTCAGTGCTGTCATTTTCAGTTCCGATGTCGCCACTTAAAACAGTTACATTTGACGTAAAATCGCGGTTTGCTAAATTGAAAGAAGCTTCTTCTGTTCCAGCAAAACCACCGTAGATTTTAACATCATTTTTCATTCTGAAATGATAAAAGCGGGAGGTATTTGTCAAATCATAAGCAGAAGTTGGTTTGTATGTTCCGGCTGCGACCCAGATAGTATCGCCACTTGCAGCAAAATCTAAAGCTGCCTGCAATGTTTTCTTGGCGTTTGCCCAAGAAAGCCCGTTACCATCGTCATTAGCTTTGGAAGCATCAACATAATAATGAAATACATCGAAAAGCCAATTTATATTATTTCCACTGTTTTTGGAATTTTTCCCTCTAACATCAAAAATTGTAGTTCCACCAGTATTCCAGGAATCTTTTACATCAAGCCATTCAAAATCGTATCTATCACCACCTTTAGCTCCATCTAAATTAATTTTCCATTGAACTCCATTTTCACTGCTTCTTAGCAAAAGATATTGATTTTCAGCGCCTTTAAGAGTAATATTGCCATCAATAATTATAGTCTTACCGGCAGGTAAAGTTAAAGTTGAACTATTTGTTACTTCTTTTGTTAAATTTTTGAATGTGATTGTAGGATTACTAACTGATATAGTTTGACTGCCACCGTTTAAAACAACAGTGTTGCTACCAGTGGCACTAAAAGTTCCATTTGCAGTCAAATTTCCAGATAAAGTAAGAGTATATGGCTCATTGCTAGTACTATAAGTAGCACCATTATATATAGTAAGATTTCCGGCAACAGATAAATTCCCTCCTTGTGTCTTAGTTCCAGAATTGGCAATTATTAGATGATGATAATTACCGACTGCAACGTTTTGATTTCCAGCTTTTTGATAACTAACTAATGAATTGCTTTTTCCTGTAAAAGTACCATTATTTGTAAAAATACCTTCTAAATAAAGAGGATAACCATTACCCAATTCCAACGTGCTTCCGGTTGCAACAGTCAGGTCATTTTTTACTGTAGCCCCATAATCAAAGGTTTTTATTCCAGCATTATTTATTTCAACATTATAAAAATCGCCACCAATCATACTTATATTTTGATTTCCTGCTGCATTGAAATTAAATGTAGAAGTTCCTTTTTCAGCGATTCCAATATAAATTGAAGAAGTGGCAACTTCCACGTATGCTTGTCCCAGAAATGTTGTATTTCTAATCTCAACATTTGAAGCTGTACTGCTTATAATTGCTGAAGCGCCATCAGTAAAGGACAGATACCCTGGTAGAATAATAGGTTCAAAAACAGTCCCCATTAATATTGATAATTGTCCGTTAACAGTCAAATCAGTTCCGGTTCCATTTGCAATAGTAAGAGTATTATTGCCACTTACCTGCAATGAAGCACCGGACAAAATTGTCAATTGGTCAACGGTAACGCTGCTTGATGGCTGACTTATTTGAACATTATTATTAATGAAAATTCCCCAGCTGTTTTCA
>DAIOVK010000580.1:0-2301 GCA_036759045.1 Kapaibacterium sp. (SeqCode)
CCATTTGATTTAAATCTTCGGCTAGTATAGTTCCATTAGCAATTTTTTCACTTGTTATAGCATTATCTATTACATTATTAGATATAAAACTATAAGGGGAACTTACCAGCATAATACGTGGCAATAGAAGAGAACCTTCTATCTCTATTTCTAGCCAATATTGAATGTCAAATGGAAGAGTAATCGGATTTACAGCACCAAGATATACATCAAAGAGACCGTTGTTTACTGAAACATACTGCGTTTCCAGCCATAAAGCTGTTCCGGCAGTTTCTTCGTTCCATAATGAAAACTGTATATTGAAGTTTCCATTTAAGGCAACACCATCAATATCAGTTAAAACACCAGTATAACTGATTTTATGAGGAACTTGTGAAAAGACGCTTGAAATACTAATAAAAATAATTAGTATGGCTAAGGTAAATTTTTTTATCATATTGATACCTTTATAGTTGATAAATATTAGTTATTTTATTTTAATTATTTACTTATCTAAAGAAACTCCATTTTAAGATTTCAAAAAAGTTAAGTTGATGCACTATTTCCTTTTTACCACAAGTACCGTTCCCCTCTTGAGAGGGACAGGGGTGTGTTCTTTCTTACTTTTATAACTGAAGCATTTTAAGGAGATAAACTATTATAAGCATATTTTTCTCTTTATTCAGCAAGTACTTTTTAAATTCAGAACTCCTGACCCCGTCAAGAAAATAAAGGAGTTAGGAGATTTGCCTCGTAAAAAACAATTGCGCAAATTACCCAGAAAATGTGTCATTTCGAAACGAAGTGAGAAATCTCAAGTTCTGTGGAAACAATGAGTTGTGAGATTCCTCACTTCGTTTCGGAATGACAAGCATGCGAAATATCCAACTACTAGGGGTCAGGATATCTGAAATTAGGAAAAAAGAACACACCCCTTTAATCCCCTCTCAAGAGGGGAATAAGAAAAGTGGATTCAAAGAACGTATCAGCCATGCCCTTTATCATCTCAAGGGAGAAAGCGTAAGGTGAGTTATTTACTTTTTTTCTAATTGTAAATCGTCTTCTCTGTAATAAATTCCTTTTTCTTTGGGTTGATTATAAACGTCTGGAGTTAAGTATTTTCCTTTGTCTTTGTCTGCTTTTTCTGGCTCAGTTTGAATTCTGTTTTTTTCAGCCCATGGGTCTTTACGAATACCAGTTACTAACCATGAAACTTCCAAACCAGCAGTTCCACCTGCAATTTTAAATTTATTATTTTTAACTTTTTCTTTAATATAAACATTAGCAAAACCACCAATACAAGTTAATTGATAACGAAAATCCTTATTTAAAGATTCAAAGTAATCGGGTAAAACCACTACAGCTTCACCATTTTCATCTAATGTTATAATACCGTCATAAATATTTTTCATATCAGGTGATTCAACAAAAGAGTGAACAAGATACTTGTTTTCAGGGTCTTGTGGGTGGTCAATTTTAAAGGAACCACCTAATTTTGATAAAATACCATTTACATCAACATTACCTTCGAACCAAGCTGCATAACTGTTAGTACATAAAGCAACAGTATAAGCTACACCTTCAAAAATATTTCTAGCAAATAATGCAGAATAATCTCCGCTTGATAAATCATAAATATTATCTTCAGATTTTCTAGTTTTTAAATACATAGCATAAGTTTCTGTGTCATTTTGATCGCCAATCACAAATTCAGCAATACAGCTTTCGCCGTCAAATCCGGGCCAGTAAGCAGTGGAACGAATACCATAATTATTATTTCCAATAATAATAGCTTTGTTACCATAAATTCCACGAATAGCATAATTGGGTCCAGCCAAACTGGCATAATTTGTCGGTAGCAGATATCCATGACTTTCAGCAAACAATGCAGAAAACTGCCCGCTAAATAATTCAAATGTCAATGTATCACTTTTTCTTGTTTTTAAATACATAGCATAAGTTTCAGGGTTATTTTGTCCACCTACTATTAAATCAGTTGTACAGCTAAATCCATTATAACCGGGCCAAAAAGCTTCGAGATGCAATCCGGAATTTAAATTTCCAATAGAAAAATTCTTATTTCCAGTTGTTCCGGATAAAGCATAATCATACCCGGCTAATTTGACTGAAGTTCCAGATATTGAAGTATTCTCATAATTCTCTGAAAACAACCCTACAAAATGGTTATTAATTTCTCTTGTGGCTAATTCGGTAAAGCTATTATTACTATTTGAATCAAGTATTGAGAAACCTATACTTCCTCCAACTCTATTGAAAAATCCTCCTTTTGTAGCTGCTATAGCATAGTCATTTGTTGCAAGA
>DAIOVK010000581.1:0-2299 GCA_036759045.1 Kapaibacterium sp. (SeqCode)
TTTGGTTGTTGTAGGACCAGAGTCACCACTTGCTGATGGTATTACTGACATTCTTGCAGAAAATAATATAAAATGCTTTGGTCCAACAAAAGCAGCTGCTCAGCTTGAATGTTCCAAGCTTTTTGCAAAAAAGTTTATGCATAAATATAATATTCCAACAGCAAAGTTTCAAAAGTTTAGCAGTGAAAATAAAGACCAGGCAATGGAATATATAGAAAAGCACAGCTATCCTATGGTAATTAAAGCTGATGGACTTGCAGCTGGAAAAGGTGTAATCGTTACAAAAACTCCTTATGAAGCAAAGGCAGCTGTAATTGATATGTTTAAGGGCAAGTTTAAAGAAGCTGGGAAAATTATCGTTATTGAGGAATTTTTAGAAGGTGAAGAAGCTTCTATTCTTGCTATTTCAGATGGAAATGATTATTTCCTGCTTCCACATTCACAAGACCACAAGAGAATATATGATGATGATGAAGGGCCAAATACTGGCGGAATGGGTGCTTATGCTCCAACAAAAATTATTAATAATGATATTCTCAAAAAAATTGAAGAACAGGTTATCAAGCCGACTTTAAAGGGTATGAAAGAAGATGGAACGCCATTTATTGGCTGTCTTTATGCTGGAACGATGATTAAAGATGGAAATGTAAGCGTTGTTGAGTTTAACGTAAGGTTTGGGGACCCGGAAACCCAAGCAGTTTTGGCATTAGTTGAAGGTGATTTTGCTAAATTACTATTTTCAGCCGCATCTGGAAAATTAGATAAAAATTCAATAAAAATTAAAAAAGATTTATTTAGTTGTTGCGTTGTGCTTGCCTCCAAAGGTTATCCTATGAGTTTTGAAAAAGGTTTTGAAATCAAAGGACTTGAAGATGTAAAAAAAGCAAATGCTTCCATTTATCAGGCAGGAACAAGCTTAGAAAATGGAAAATTATTAACAGATGGCGGAAGAGTATTAAGTGTTGTAACTATTGATAATTCATTAGAAAAAGCAAGAAATAAGAACTATAAAGAAATTGTGAAAATAAATTACGAAAATAAATATTATCGTAAAGATATATCATTAAAAGGATTATAAATTTATTCGAAAAATAAAATAAAATAATTTCAAAATATTTTAAAAAATAATTTTGATGTATGGGAAATTTTTCATAATTTCGCAAGCTATTGATATTGAAAAATTGAAAATTTTTATATTTGGAGAAAAAAGTGCCAACTATAAGTCAGTTAGTAAGAAAACCGAGAAAAAAAGTAAAGTATAAGAGTAAGTCGCCGGCATTGAAGTCCTGTCCCCAAAGGAGAGGAGTCTGCACCAGAGTATATACGACTACGCCAAAGAAACCGAATTCAGCATTAAGAAAAGTGGCTCGTGTAAGGTTATCATCTGGCTTTGAGGTAACTTCCTATATACCAGGTGAAGGCCATAATTTGCAAGAGCACTCTCTTGTTTTTATACGCGGCGGCAGGGTGAAAGATTTACCCGGTGTCCGTTATCACGTCATCAGAGGAACAGCCGATACTCAAGGTGTTGAAAAACGCAATCAAGGCAGAAGCAAATATGGCACAAAGAAACATAAAAAAGGCGCTGCTAAACCTGCTGCTAAAAAATAATTTATAATTATTATTGAATTGATATGAGAAAAAGAAGAGCAGAAAAAAGAAGACCTATGCCAGACCCAAGATACAACGACATAGTTGTATCCAAACTGGTAAATAGTATAATGATACAAGGCAAAAAGACAACTGCATTATCTATTGTTTATGATGCATTTGATATTATGGAACAACGTGCCAAAAAAGATGCTTTAGAAATCTTTAAGCAAGCATTAACAAATGTATCACCTCTAACCGAAGTACGTTCACGTAGAGTTGGTGGTGCTACCTATCAAGTTCCAGTTGAAGTCCGTGAAGAAAGAAGAATAGCATTAGCTCTTCGTTGGATTAAGCAGTATGCTACAGCACGTAGAGATAAATCAATGGCTTTAAAATTAGCCGCTGAACTTATGGCTGCTTCTAAAGGCGAAGGTTCCGCTGTTAAAAAACGTGAAGATACTCACAGAATGGCCGAAGCTAATAAAGCTTTTGCTCACTTCAAATGGTAAATTTATTTAGTCGTTCTTTGTAAATTAAATTTTTATTATAAGTTATGTCCCGCACCTATCCAATATCAAACCTAAGAAATATTGGGATTATGGCTCATATAGACGCCGGAAAAACCACTACTACTGAGCGTATGCTCTTTTATGCGGGATATCTCCATAAATTAGGTGCCGTTGATGACGGAACAGCCTTTATGGAT
>DAIOVK010000582.1:0-2298 GCA_036759045.1 Kapaibacterium sp. (SeqCode)
TTCCTTTAATAATAATTAATTAAGGAAAAACTTTATGAAAACAAAATTTGCGTTTATTTTTTTTGTTTTATTTATACTTGTAAATATTTCTGCTTTTGGTAGTGATTTGAAGTGGTTAAAGCCAGTAGGTATTTCTTCTTTTTATAAAATCAGATTATCTTCAGATAGAAATTATTGTTTAACTGCAAATGATAATGATATGAGAATTTACAGCACTAAAAGCGAAAATTTAATATCTGCTATAAAATCTACTAATTGGAATTGCATTAATTATGAATTTTCTACTGATAATAGTCAACTTTACTACATAATTAAGAGTGGTATGCAAACCTGGGATATAAAAAAAGCAGAATTAATAAAGGAATATGAATTTAAAGAAAACGAAACTCAGTATTCTTTTCTTGGTGTTGTTAAACCAAAGAATCAAGATTATTTTGTTGGTTTAGCAAGCAGTAAAAATGAACCAAATATATATAAAATAATTACTTGGGATGTAGATAGTTTTAAAATAAAAAATAGTTTTAACATTGATATTGAGAATTTAATGCTTCATTCATTGGAAATTTCTCCTGATGGTTCTTATCTTATAGTAAGATTAAAAGATTCTATTGTCTGGGATTCAAAGTATTCAACAAGAAATAAAATTTATAATCTCAATAATAATTCTTTAATTAAAGAACTTAATCAGAATATTTACACAGCAGTTTTTACAGATGATTATTTTGCATATTTTAATACAAACAAGGTGGTTATTTGTAGTATTGGTGATTTTAATGTAGTTCAAGAAGTAAGCTGCTCAAAGTCCAAACATGATTATTCGAATCAATTTGATATGTTAAATGATGGTAAGTATTTATTGTATATAAATAAAGAAAATTTAGAGCAATTAGATATTTATAATATAGAAAAAAAAGAGGTAGAGTATTCTATAAATCCAAAAACTTCTAAGAATAGTTTTTATAATTTTGTAAATAAAGATACAGTGCTAATTGCAATAATCCAAGATTATTACAACAATGATCCAATAGCAGAAATTATTGATTGTAAAACAAATAGTTTTATAACTCAAATATTTAATGCTAATGTAATGGTCGATGATTTCTATTTTTCCAACGACAATAAATATTTATATTCAATAAGTGCAGGTGGTTATTTTTCAATTTATGAAGTTGAAACCGGAAAACTAATTTCATCAACACTTGAATTCACTAATTTATTAATTCCATATAATTATACTCGTTTAGAAATTAATAAGCAGAATTCAATGCTTGCTTGGGCTGGTGGTGTTGACTGTATTTATATTATTGATTTAATAAATCAAAATAAATTACTTTACAGTATTTCAAAGTCCAATGCAAAATTAATTTCACCTTCATTTTCATCAGATAGTAAATCAATGTTATGCGCTGATGCATATTATCATTTAGTTATGCTATGGGACTTAGAAAATAAAGTATTAAAAGATACTTTAAAAACAAACGGTCCTACTTTGCTTACTTTCTTTTCAGAAGATGATAATTATGTTTATGTCTTATCAAAACCTGAAATTACAATGAATACAATACTTTATAAATGGAATCAACTTACTGGTGAAGTAACAAGTAAGACTATAGCTTTTTATCCGTATGAGAATGATAATTGTTATGTCTCAAAAGATAAAAAATTTATATCCTGTGATAATGCTGTATATGATATTGAAAATGAAATTACACATAGCATATCTGTTGATATGAGAATAAAAGCAAACTCACTTGCTAATAACAGTCATTATATAGCAGTTTCAAGAACTGATGGGTTTAGCGCTAATGATGATGCGATGTTTAAAGTTATTGATTGGACTAACAATAAAGTTATCAAAGAGTATAAAATACTTGATTACATTTCTTGTTCAGAAAGTATTAAGTTATTTTTCAGGTACTCTCGAGCTGTAAAATTTTCACCAAATAATCAATACATTGCAGCAAGTACTGAATACGGAGATATTGCCCTCTTCAAATTCGACACAACTTCTTCAGCCGTAGAAGCGTATCCAGAAACAAACACTTATGAAGCCAAGGTTTTTCCGAATCCTGCTTCAAATATTGTTAATTTAGATTTATCTTTGCCTGTTTCCGGTGTTGTAAATGTTACAATTCTGGATGTTCAAGGTGTTCCTGTTATAGAAAACTACAGAGAATATTTTACAAACGGCAAAACAGCCATTCCCTTCAATTTACCCAAATTAGCAAGCGGAATGTATTACCTAACAGTTTCTTTCAACACAGAAACTACGACAATTCCTTTAATAATAATTAATTA
>DAIOVK010000583.1:0-2297 GCA_036759045.1 Kapaibacterium sp. (SeqCode)
CGAAAAATCCATAAACCATAAATACGTAATAGATTATTTGAGATGAAATTCGAGAGAAACTCTTACTAATCTATATTTATTAGAAAAATAAATAAAGAATTACGTAAATTTGGGAGAGTTAGAGATTAATCAATCTTTCCCTTATTCTACAAATTCGATTTCTACTCTTCGGTTTTCTTCATCTTTTGCTGAGATTGGTTCTTTTGACGATTTCCATTCAACAACAATTGATTTAGGATTGATTCCCTTGGACAAAAAGAAATCTCTTACTTTTAATGCTCTTTGTTTGGATAACGCTTCGTTATGCTTTTCTGTTCCAATACTATCGGTATGCCCTGTAATTTTCAGTGTATAATTTGATAAACTTTTCGACTTCTTAACTATTTGAAGAAGTGTATCAATAAATTTTTCTTTTATTTCAGCTAAATTCAAGTCAAAATAAATAATTGTTTTCTCTATATTCTTTATCTCTTTTTTCACTTCTTCTTTAACAATCAAGTCTTTTTTAATAAACGCTATTTCCTTTTTGTTTTGTTGATTTACATTAAAACTGCCCACTTTTTTACCCTCGGAAAAATATTCTATAACATATTCATATTCATTAGGTAAAGCAATATAATAGGAGGGTTTCGACAAAAGTGAAGTAGTTGAAAACTTTTCTTTTGTTTGCTTATTGGTGATTTCAAAAGTAATATGTTTTATTAAAGGATTTCCTACTTTATTTAAGTAAATATTTCCATTAACAATTGAATATGGCTGGGGTTTTAATTCAATGGGTAGGCAAACAGAGTAAATACCCGGTCTTAATTCATTAGAATCTGAAGAAACAATAAGTGCAGAATCGGACAAAGCAGTTAAGTAAATGCTTTTATCGTCGAAGTTCGAATTAATTCGCATTCCCAGATTGACTGGTTCGCTCCAATTAAGCCAGGTATCATCTAAGCGGCGGGTAAAATACAGGTCCAATCCTCCAAGGCCGTCATTCCTGTTGGAGCTGAAATAAAGTGTGCGGTTATCATAAGCTAAAAATGGAGACGTTTCTATTTTATTTGTATTAATTCTCGCGCCAAGATTTTTTGGCTCTGAAAAGCTGTTCTTTTCTTTATTGAAAAAAGAAATATACAAATCCATATCACCATAGCTATCGTCTCGCTGAAGAGCCAGAAAAAGAATATTTCCATCAGCAGATAAATAAGCAAAGTAATTTTCTGATTTATTATAATAGTTAATAATATTGATTGGTTCAATATTGGAAAATACAGAATCATTAAGAGTTGCAACGTAAAAAACCTGTTGATTATTTTGTTTGCTGCTGTGAATCAAAGCTTTTGAACTTGGAATAACGGAAAAAAGAACGTTGGATTCATTTGTGTTTATTGAACTTCCCAAATTTCTTAATTCGGAAAAGAAGTTAATATTTATTCGCTCTGAAATCCAGATGTCATCGTTATCATACACACTGCCCATATTATCTGGATGCAGTTTTCTCGAAACAAATAAATATTTTCCATCAATTGTTAAAACCGGAACTATTGTCGGCTGGTAAGAATTTATTGTTTCAGAAAGACGTTCTTTGCAATAGAATTGAGATTGGCTAAATAAACTTGTTTGCAATTCAGCTATAATAAATAAAAGCAACAGAATTCTTTTTATACTCATTTTAATAATCATAATCAATTTCACAGCATTCGGTAATTGGATGTGCCTGGCAAGTCAGAATAAATCCTTCCTCAATTTCTTTTTCAGTTAAAGCATCAGTGTCGTCCATAACAACATTGCCATTTGATAGCTTTGCTTTGCAGGTGCCACATGCTCCTATTTGACAGCTAAACGGTGGCTCCAAAGCATTGTTTAATGCTGCCTGTAAAATGCTTTCTTCTTCTGATACTTCAATTTCATTCCATTCGGCGTATAGCTTTATTCTAACTTTTTTATTCATATATTTCTTTTAATTTTTCTATCTATTTAACGAATTAATAAGAATTTATTGCAAATAGAAGAATTATTATTTTTTGAAATTCAGAACTCCTACCTCCATAACGAAAATAAAAGAGTTAGGAGATTAGCCTCGTAAAAAACAATTGCGCAGCTAATCTCCATAATAAATTATGGAGTTACTCTAATTATTAGAATAACTCCTAAATTTATTTAGGAGTTGTATGTTAGCAATTATTTCAAATTTTACTTTTTTATTATTAATTGCGAAATATCATACTACGAGGAAGCAGAAGTTCTGAATTTATTGGATGAACCATTTCCTCCTTTGGATGAACCATTTCCTCCTTTGGATGAACCAT
>DAIOVK010000584.1:0-2291 GCA_036759045.1 Kapaibacterium sp. (SeqCode)
ATATAATTATAAACTGAGACTAAATGGCGGAAAAGATTATTTTTTGCACAAACTCAATTGTCAATTGTCAATTATCAATTATCAATTGTCAATTATCAATTATCAATTATTCCCGCTCTTTCGAAAATAAAATCTACTTTTTTAAAGATTTCATCATGTTTGAAAAGCGATTCAATTTCTTCTTTATTTAAAATATTCATTAATTTTTGATTTTCAAGAAGAGCAGTAAAGAAATGCTTACCTTCTTTCCATGTAACCATAGCGGAATCCTGAACGATGTAGTATGCTTCCTGACGTGGAATGCCTTTTTCAGCAAGTTTTAATAATAATTTTTGAGAGTAAATAAGTCCCTTGGTTAAATCTAAATTCTTTTTCATATTTTCAGGATGAACAAATAGATTATCAACAAGAGAAATAGATTTATTAAGCAAATAATCAATTAGAATTGTAGAATCAGGGAAAATAATTCTTTCAACACTGCTGTGAGAAATATCTCTTTCATGCCAAAGAGCATTGTTTTCCATAGCAGCGAGTGCATTTGAGCGTAGCAAGCGAGCTAAACCGCAAATCTGCTCAGAAACAATCGGATTCTTTTTATGGGGCATAGCAGAACTGCCTTTTTGCCCTTTTGAAAAATATTCCTCTGCTTCTAAAACCTCAGTTTTTTGCAAGTGCCTTATTTCAGTTGCTATTTTTTCCAAGAAGCTTCCAATAATAGCAATAGTCGCAAGAAAATCTGCAAAACAGTCGCGTTGAATGACTTGGGTTGTAATCCCAGCAGATTTTAATCCCATTTTTTCACAGACATATTCTTCTACATAAGGTGATATATGCTCGAAAGTGCCGACAGCACCGTTGATTTTACCAACAGAAACCTGCTTGATAGCTGATTTCATTCGAGCAATATTGCGATTACATTCTTCAAACCAAAGTCCAAGCTTCAGTCCAAAAGTAGTTGCTTCTGCATGAATTCCGTGAGTTCTGCCAATGCAGACTGTATGTTTGAACTCAATTGCTCTTTTAGCTAAAACATCTTTAAATTTTTCTAATTTATTTAAAATAATTTCACCGGCTTGCTTGCATTGATAAGCAAAGCAAGTATCTAGAACATCACTTGAAGTCATTCCAAAGTGAATAAATCTGGCTGGTTCTCCAATGTATTCTTCAAGGTTAGTTAAAAAAGCAATAACATCGTGCTTGACAGTTTCTTCAATTTCTAAAATTCTGGAAACGTTAAAATTTGCTTTCTTTTGGATTGTTTCTAATGCTTCAGTTGGAATAAAACCGAGTTTGTTTTGGGCTTCGCAGGCAAATAGCTCAATTTTAAGCCATATATCATATTTGTTTTCTTCAGACCAAATTGGAGCGATGTCTTTGCTACTATATCTTTGTATCATAATTTTTCCTTATTAACGTGAGTTGAAATTTTGGACAAGTCTAATATTATTAAAAGTTTATCATCGTTTTTCCCTATTCCTGTTATATATTCATCTTCTATTGACGAAACCAGCTTTGGAGCTTGCTCAATTGATTCAACTTTAAGCCGCAGTACCTCATTAACGCAATCAACAATAAAGCCAACAGATTTAGAATCGACCTGAACGACAATTATTCTTGTATTTTTATCAAATTCTTTAGGTTCAATACCAAGACGCATTCTCAGATTAACGATTGGGATTACCTTCCCTCTTAAATTAATTACTCCTTCAACGTAATTGAATGTATTCGGGACCTGAGTATGCTCAATCATTTTTATAATTTCCTGAACCTTTGTAATATCAATTGCATATTCTTCTTCTCCAAGATTGAAACTTACAAGTTGAGAAATTTCTTCCGATGAACTATGATTTAAATGTTCCATTTTATTGCCTATTTTTTAAGTAATTATCTGTAGTATTAAATTTCTGGAAAAATATTTTTATAGACATTTTATTTAACATCATTTTATCTTTACAAAAATAAAAAAAATTTTTTAAAATAATCATATTACAAATTCTGCTATTTAGAGGACATCGATGATATATCCTTAAAAATTCTTCTTTCCAACTATACGAATAACGAATTGTAAGTATAGCTATAGAATAAGTATCACTCCAGCCACACTCAAGAGTAATGGCACTTGAATAAAGTAATTTATTTGAGTTTAACTTCTTTACGACAAAAATATATATTTAGTAGATTCGAACCCCAAAATGAAAGAAGAGCTTTATTTAAATGGAGATGACATCACTAAAAGTGTAATTCCGAAACAGTGCTTTTCAGTCATACTATCAGCAAGCTGATAGCATGAC
>DAIOVK010000585.1:0-2287 GCA_036759045.1 Kapaibacterium sp. (SeqCode)
TTTTTTACTAAATAAATCTTTCAATTACGTAAAATTGGGAGAGTTAGAGTTTAATCATTAATCATTTTGATTTTTTATGTGAATTGTGTAATTTGTATTTACATTTTTTAATATTTATTTATTCAGTGTATTGTATTGAATAAAATCCTACGTTTATGAGTAATATAATCAATGATATACGCGAAATTATTTCTCAATCAAGGGAAGCTGCAGTTCGCAGTGTTGATTTTACAAGAACTCTGATGTATTGGAGTATTGGAAAACGAATTTTCGAGGAAGAACAGCAAGGAAAAGAACGGGCTGTATATGGTTCTTATCTTATCGAATTTATTTCCAATGAACTACAGCCGGAATATGGGAATGGATTTGCTAAAAGGGAATTGGAGAGATACAGGCAGTTTTACAGAACTTTTCCAATTGCGACTACACTGCGGTCGCAATTGAGTTGGAGCCAGTACAAGCTACTGATGTCTTTAAAAGATAATGAACAAAGAGAATTCTATATTGCCGAAGCAATGAAAAACAATTGGACTGTTCGACAACTTGAACGTCAAATATACAGCAAACTTTATGAAAGACTTCTTTTAAGCAACGATAAACAAAGCGTATTAGCTGTTGCAAAAGGTGAAAAGCAACCTACTGAAGCTAATGAGATTATAAAAGACCCGACAATATTGGAGTTTTTAGGATTAAAGAGAGAAGCTTCGTATTATGAACGAGACCTTGAAAGTGCTATAATCTCACATTTGCAGGAGTTCCTTTTGGAAATTGGTAATGGCTTTTCGTTTGTTGCCCGTCAAAAGAAAATCAACTTAGATGGTGATGATTTCTTTATTGACCTGGTCTTTTATAACAGATTGCTCAAATGCTTTGTAATTATTGAAATTAAAACACACAAATTAACCCATCAGGATATTGGGCAGTTACAAATGTATGTAAACTATTACGACAGGACTGAAAAACTGGCGGAAGAGAATTCTACTATAGGTATTTTGCTATGTGCGGATAAAAACGATGCAGTGGTTAAATATACTTTGCCGAAAGATGAAAAGAATATAATTGCAAGCAAATATGAACTATACTTACCAACTGAAAAGCAATTGCTTGAAGAAATAAAAGAAGTTGAAAAAAGAAATAAAAGGGAAGAATAAATAAGCCCATTGCAAGTAACACATACTTTCAAGTATTAGAACTCTTGACCCCTCGTAGTTTGCTATTTCGTCGGCTTGTCATTTCGAAACGAAGTGAGAAATCTCGCAAGTCATAGCTAACACAGAGTTTGAGATTCCTAATTTTGTTTTGGAATGACATCATTTCTGGATAATTTGCGCAATTGATTTTTACAAGGCAAATCTCCTTGCTCTTTTTTTTTCGATATAAGGTCTGGAGTTCATTGTTTACAGCTTCACCGAAGCAACTATGTTTATGTCGGTATCTGATGGGAGTTCAGTGTAGCTGATTACACTGATCATTGGGAATTGATTGTGAATCATTCTGTAAAAGTATGGTCTGATTTGTGCGGAACAGATGATAATCGGCAGATAGCCGGCTATAGTAGCGTCGTCAATTGCCTCAGAAATGCTCTTTTGTATTCCTCTAATCACTTCAATTGACAAACCGAGCGTAGGACTTATGCTTGCCTGCGAACTTGTCTGGAGTGAGGTAGTCATCGTTTGCTCAAGTTGTTGGTCAACAGAAATAGCGTGAATAACTCCGTTTGAATCATGATACATTTTCTTTATCGTTTCAGAAAGATTATGACGGACGTATTCTGTAAGCACATCAACGTTTTTCGTTACTTTAACGTATTCGAGTAGCGATTCAATTATAATAGCAAGGTCTCGTATAGGAATACCTTCTTTTAAAAGATTTTGAAGTACTTTTTGTAAAATAGAAATGTGCAGGTGTTCAGGAGTAACCTCTTCCACAAGCGAAGGATAATCCGTTTTTAAATTCTCAACAAGTTGCTTTACGTCCTGGCGCGTAAGCAGTCGGTCAGAATTTCTACGGAGCAGTTCTGTAAGATGAGTAGTAAGCACAGTAGCAGCTTCAACAACCGTATAGCCAAGAATTTCAGCATTTTCTCTTTCACCAAAAGTAACCCAGGTGGCTGGCAGACCGAATACAGGTTCAGTTACTTTAATTCCACCTATTTCGCCTTCAGCAGTTCCCGGATTCATAGCAAGTAGCATATTAGGATGAAGCACATTTCTTGCTATCTCGTTTCCTCGAATACGAATAACGTATTCCTCCGGTCCATTCTGTAAACTATCGCGAACTCGCACTG
>DAIOVK010000586.1:0-2262 GCA_036759045.1 Kapaibacterium sp. (SeqCode)
GTTATGTCATCTCAATTTAAATAAAAGTCTTCATTTATCTGGGGGTTACCAATGATATCTTTTCTCAGTCATACTATCAACAAGTTGATAGCATGACTTATCTCTTGTCATGCTATCAGCTTGCTGATAGTATGACTGAAAAGCACTGTTTCGGAATTACAATTTTAGTTATGTCATCTCCATTTAAATAAAGACCATTATTCTTAGCGGTTTGGTATTAGTACTCTTTCAATCTTTCAATTCCAGCAAGCAGCACTTCGTCTTTCTTCGCAAAGCACAGACGCAACATCGTTTTTCCTTCATCTGATTTTGAATAGAAAACTGAAGGCGGAATGGTTGCAACACCATTTTTTTCTACTAATTCCATTGCACATTTTATATCATCAATCTGTTTTTCTGCTGGTATATCCACCATTATAAAATAGCTACCCTTGGGAAGATGTGGTTTGAACTTTGTAGTCTTCAATTCATTAAAAAGGAAATCACGCTTGTTTTGATATAATTTTCTGAATTCCGGTAGATAATTTTCTAACTGAGAAAGTGCATAAGCCATTGAATGTTGTCCGGGAGTATTTACCGCAAATGCAGTCCACTGGTGTATTTTTTGAATGGCAGCTGTTAAATTTGGAGGAGCAACAGCATACCCAATTTTCCAGCCGGTCATTCCAAATGTCTTTCCCATAGAAGAAATCGTTACAGTGCGTTCTTTCATTTCCGGAAGCGTTGCAAATGGTATATGCTGCACATTGTCGAATGTCAAAAATTCATAGACCTCATCGGAAATAACAAGCAAATCATAACGCTTAGCTAATTTAGCAATCAGGTTTAACTCTTCTAATGTCCACACTTTGCCAGTTGGATTGTGAGGATTATTCAAAACAATTGCTTTCGTCTTTTGAGTAATATGAGCTTCGAGTTCAAAAAAATCAAAAAGAAAATCGGGTTTGTGCAAAGTAATAAATTTTGGAGTAGCACCGGATAAAAGTAAATCAGCATAGTAGCCATCGTAATACGGTTCAAAAAGGATTACCTCATCACCTTCCTCGAAAAAAGCATTAAAAGTAGAATAAAGTGCTTCGGTTGCGCCGGCTGTTACCGTTATTTCTGTATCAGTATTAAAATCAAG
Organism: Kapaibacterium sp. (SeqCode); assembly: GCA_036759045.1. Classification (GTDB taxonomy): domain Bacteria; phylum Bacteroidota; class Ignavibacteria; order Kapaibacteriales; family UBA2268; genus JAAYJM01. Next base: position 1,127 of record DAIOVK010000586.1, read on the forward strand.
AGAATAATAATTTTTATATACATTGCTAATTGCTTTTCTAAAAGTAAGAGTGCCGTTCATTGGAGCATATTGATTTTTACCGTTTTTCATTGCTTTGTATGCTTCTTCCATAATCCACGCTGGTCCATCGAAATCCGGAAAACCCTGCCCAAGATTTACCGCTTTATGCTTTATGGCAAGTTGGCTCATAGTTGCAAAAATAGAGGTTTTCATTTTCAAAATTCTATTTGCCTCAAAGTTTTTCATTTTTCTTTCCTTCTAAGATAATCACAAATTCACCCTTAATTGAATTTTTGTTTTTTAATGCCTGCTTACATTCAAGAAGCGTTCCCCTGATATACTCTTCAAATACTTTTGTAAGCTCCCTTGCAAAACAAATTCTTCTTTGAACTCCGCAATATTTAATTAATTCGTCTAAAAACTTTTCAATTTTGTAGGGTGATTCAAAGATTATTGAAGTGCAGTCATTATTTGCCAGATTTTGTAAGAAAGTCTGCCGTCCTTTCTTTTGTGGGGGAAAACCGAAGAATCTGAACTGGTCTGTTGGAAGTCCACTAGCAACAAGTGCAGTGATAGTTGAGCTTGCCCCGGGAAGAGAAACAACATCAATAGAATTTTCTACGCATTTCACTACTAACCGGTACGAAGGGTCTGAAATGCCCGGAGTTCCGGCATCGCTTGCTAAAGCTATGTTTTTCCCTTCCAGCAGGTATTTAATTAAAATATTTGCCTTTTCCTTTTCATTATGCTCGTGATAACTTTCCAACTTTTTCGCTGAGATGCAATGGTGTTTGAGCAACATTCCTGTGCGGCGGGTGTCTTCGCAGGCGATTATATCAACTTCTGCAAGCACTTTTATTGCCCTTAAAGTTATGTCTTCCAGATTTCCAATCGGAGTTGGAACAATATATAATTTTCCAATTTCTTTCATAATTTAAGTAAATTAATAAATTTTTTGGAATTATCATATAGATTTTCAGAACAATTTTAAATAACTCACATTACGCAATTCAAATTTATAGTTAAATTGATGCACTATTTTTTTATAACACATATACCATTCCCCTCTTGAGAGTAATGTCACTTGAATAGAGTAAATTATTTGTGTTTAACTTCTTAACGACAAAATTATGATT
>DAIOVK010000587.1:0-2255 GCA_036759045.1 Kapaibacterium sp. (SeqCode)
ACTCAGCTTTCCTAGTTGATAAAATATAGCAAATATAGAGTAGTAGTGCATTACAAACAGGATTAGATATAAAAATTATCAGAAAATACTACTTTTGCTCATAAAACCTTTTAACACCTCCCCTACCCCTCCTTATTAGGAGGGGAATAAGAACAGCTCTGTGTTTTAGAGTTCCCCTCCTAACAAGGAGGGGACAGGGGAGGTGTTTTTTTGTCTTTTTAAACACTTAAATTGATTTTTATGTTATTCTAATTTTTCATACACTTACTACAACTAGGAAAGTTGAGTTAATAATTAATATTCATTTCTTCAAATCTCTTAATCATATCTTCAAGAGAATGAACGCCGATATTTCCTTTTAAATGCTCACGAACGGAGACAGTTCCTTCTTCCTCTTCCTTTTGACCAACAACGAATGCAAACGGTATTTTTTGCTGTTCGGATTCGGCGATTTTTCTGTTTACTTTTTCGCTTCTCAAATCAACTTCTGCTCTGAATCCAAGTTCTTTTAACATATTAAATACTTTATTTGCATATTCATATTGATTTTCACCAATTGGAAGCACGCTAACCTGAACAGGTGCAATCCAGAACGGGAAGTTACCCGCATAATGTTCAATTAAAATAGAAAGGAAACGTTCCATTGAACCGAATGGAGCGCGGTGAATGATTACCGGAACGTGCTTTTGATTGTCCGCTCCGATATATTCCAAACCGAAGCGTTCCGGCATAACGTAATCCACCTGAACAGTGCCAAGCTGCCATTTTCTGCCAATCGCATCGCGAACAATAAAGTCAATTTTGGGACCATAAAAAGATGCTTCACCCAATCCGATAAAGTATTCGAGATTGATTTCGTCTGCAACTTCCTTTAATATTTTTTGAGCAAGCTCCCATTTTTCAATATCACCAGCGTATTTCCCTTCGCTATCGTCGCGGAAAGAAAGACGGGTTGTTACGGGCATATTGAATGTTTTGAAAACGAGTTGGGTTAGCTCGACAGTGTTTTTTAATTCGTCTTTGAGCTGTTCCTGAGTGCAATATATATGAGCATCGTCCTGGGTAAAGCCGCGAACGCGTGATAGACCGCTAAGCTCACCTGATTGCTCGTAGCGATATACCGTTCCGAATTCTGCAAGACGAATAGGCAAATCTTTATAAGAACGGGGCTTTGATGAATAAATCTGATGATGGTGAGGGCAGTTCATCGGTTTAAGCAAATATTCCTCATCTTCCACTTTAATCGGGTCGAATTGGGAATCGGCATAATAAGGATAATGCCCTGATGTTCTGTAAAGATTCAAATTACCGATATGAGGAGTAATTACTTCAACGTAACCGCGTCTTAAAAGTTCTTCTTTAATGAAATTTTCCAATTTTCTGCGGATAAAAGCACCTTTGGGTAACCAAACCGGAAGCCCGGCACCAATAGCCGGAGTAATCATAAAGAGTTCAAGTTCCTTGCCTAATTTCCTGTGGTCGCGCTTTTCGGCTTCTTCCATTAAGGTAATGTAATCATCAAGCATTTTCTTTTTTGGGAATGAAATGCCATAGATGCGTGTCATCATATTTCTTTTGGAATCGCCTCGCCAGTAAGCACCAGCAACAGACATTAATTTGAAATACTTAATGAATGAAGTATTTGGGAGATGTGTTCCGCGGCATAAATCAACGAAATCACCTTGTTTATAAAATGAAATTCCCTCACCTTTCAAGCCGTCTAAAAGTTCTAATTTATAGTTATCGCCGACTTTTTTAAAATGCTCAACTGCTTCATCCCATGAAAGTTCAATGCGATTATAATCAGATTTCTCGTCAGAAAGTTCCTTCATCTTTGCTTCGATTTTAGGAAGGTCGTCCAGTCCGATTTTTTGTTCGTTTGGCAATTCAATGTCATAATAAAAGCCATTTTCAATAGAGGGACCAATGCCGAATTTTGTTCCGGAATAAAGCTTTTCTATTGCAGCAGCCATAAGGTGAGCCGAAGAATGCCAAAACACTTGCTTTCCTTCTTCATCTTCAAATGTCAAAATCCGTATTGCAGCATCTGTATTTATAGGTGTAGAAAGGTCTTGCTTCTTTTCATTAACAATTATTCCGACAGCTTCTTTTGCGAGCCGTTCAGAGATTGATTTCGCTATTTCGTATCCGCTTATTCCTTCGGGATATTCTCTAAAGTCGCCGTTTGGCATTGTAATTTTCATTGTATTCATTTTCATAATTCAACATATTGAAACTACAAAATTAATAAAATT
>DAIOVK010000588.1:0-2241 GCA_036759045.1 Kapaibacterium sp. (SeqCode)
CCTTTCGCAAGATTCTCCGACTCCGACTGCTCCTATACGAGTAGTTCCGGAATTGGATTTTGCTATAATTTCATTACTTCTATAAAGAACTCCTCTTGTCTTTGTACCGCCACCATCAATACCGATAATGGTATAATCTTCATTTATTGTCATAAATTTTCCATTTATAATCAATTCATTATTTCAATTACAAAATTATCAAATTATATGCCATTAATTTGAATTTTAAATTTTAAATATTTTCAAAAAAAAAACTTTTGTTCTTTTAAATTGGAAAAATTTTTTTATATTAGTAATAGTATGTTTAATAATGCTATTCAAATATATGATAAAATCAATATACGATACAGTGTTTGAGGGTAAAAAAGTCCTGCTTAGAGTAGATTTTAACGTTCCTCTGAATCAAGATTTAGAAGTAACCGATGACAACCGCATACGCGAGTCGCTCCCAACAATAGATAAAATTATTGACGATGGTGGCTTGCCAATAGTTATGTCTCATTTAGGAAGACCCAAAGGCGAATCGAATCCAAAATTCTCACTTCGTCCTGTTGCAGAAGTTCTGAAAAAAAGATACGGTTTTAAAGTTCATTTTGCTAAGGATTGTATCGGAAAACCAGCTCTTGATGCAATTCGAATAGCTGATGCAGGCAGTGTCGTATTACTTGAGAACCTGCGTTTTCATAAAGAAGAAGAAATGAATGACAATGAATTTGCGAAACAACTTGCATCACTAGCTGATGTTTATGTTAACGATGCATTCGGTTCTGCTCACCGCGCTCACTCAAGTACTTATGAAGTAACAAAATTTTTCAGTGAAAAATATGCCGGCAAATTACTGCTTGATGAAATTGAATATCTGGGCAAAGCCATTTCTAATCCTGTTCATCCATTTACTGCTGTAATTGGTGGTGCTAAAATCTCCGGAAAAATTGATGTTATACGCAATTTGATGACCAAATGCGACACAATTATTTTAGGTGGTGGTATGATGTACACTTTCTTTAAGGCAATGGGTTATGAAATTGGAAAATCTATCGTAGAAGAAGACAAAATCGAACTTGCTAAAGAACTCCTTCAGGAAGCTAAAAGTAATAATGTGAAACTATTACTGCCTGTTGATGTGGTTGTTTCTGATGCTTTCTCAGACAGCGCCAATTCAAAAACTGTCAAATTTAATGAAATGCCGAAAGATTGGATGGGAATGGACATTGGCGAAGAAACGCAAAGAATCTTCATTGATGAAATTACAAAATCAAAAACAATTTTCTGGAATGGTCCTATGGGAGTGTTCGAAATGAATAAATTTTCTAAAGGCACTCGTTCAATTGCAAATTCTCTTGCCGATGCTACTCATAAGGGTGCAATTAGCATTGTTGGTGGTGGAGATTCTGCTGCTGCCGTGATTCAAATGCATTTAAAAGAAAAAATCACTCATATTTCAACTGGTGGAGGTGCTTCTCTTGAATTTCTTGAAGGCAAAGAACTTCCCGGTATAGCAGCTTTGCAACAGTGAAAATAATTGTTAATTATTAATTGTTAATTGTTAATTGTTAATTGTTATGGGATTATGGTTTATAGTTTATAGTTTATCGGTTATTATTTTTAGTAATAACTTGAAACATTAATAATTAACCCATATTATTCTCAGATTAAAAGAATATAGTTGATTACTCCTTCCCAAGTTGCATTTGGGAAGGAGAGTATATATCTAATACCAAACCGAAAACAAGTAGTGCAAAATAAAATTGTCATTCCGATACGAAGTGAGGAATCTCAAAGTCTGAGGTAGCAATAACTTGTGAGATTTCTCACTTCGTTACCAATGACATCTTTTCTTGTCATTCTGGCGTATGCCAGAATCCATCTTACTTTTTAGTTATTCGTCATTGGTCATTAGTTATTAGTAAAAATACTAATGACTAATAACAAATGACTAATGACCAATAAAAACTATTTTTTAAGATGGATTCTGACATTCGTCAGAATGACTCTTAAGCACTTCAAACTGAGAAAAAAAACGTTGAGTCAAAACTTAGAATTCCCACTTTAATTTTTTTCCGCCAATTAAATGACAATGCAGGTGAAATACCTCCTGTCCTGCATCTTTATTGCAATTAAAAACAAGCCGGTAGCCACTTTCAGCAATTCCTTTTTCTTTTGATATTTTTTTTGCTGCAAGAATAATTTTTCCAATTAATTCTGCATCCTGAAGTTCAATATCATTTACAGTTGGTATTT
>DAIOVK010000589.1:0-2236 GCA_036759045.1 Kapaibacterium sp. (SeqCode)
TTCATTATTGGAAAAAAAAGAACACTCCCCTGCCCCTCTCAAGAGGGGAATAAGAAAGCTGAGATTGTAATTCAGAAACATTTATTTCTTGTATATCTAATAAATTATTCATATTTTTGGTAATAAAGAATTTATATATAAGGAAACTTATGTCAATAACACAAAGATTAGCGGATTTTTTTAAGAGAAAAAAGACAGTAGCCGAAGGCGGAGGCGAGCAGGCAATCCAAAAGCAGGTCGCAATGGGGAAAATGACTGCACGTCAAAGGATTGAAGCATTGCTTGACCCCGGAACGTTCCACGAGTATGACTTATTCGTTGAGCATAAAGCTGAGGATTTTGGGATGGACAAAAAGAACTTGCCCGGAGATGGCGTTATTACCGGAACTGGCGAAATTCTCGGCCACCCTGTATGCATCTATGCTCAGGACTTCACTGTTGCTGGTGGTTCTCTCGGAATAGCCCACGCGAGAAAGATTACAAAAATAATGGACCATTCTATGAAACTTGGCATACCTTTAATCGGAATTAACGATTCTGGAGGTGCAAGGATTCAGGAAGGAGTAAATTCACTTGCCGGCTATGGAGAAATTTTCTTTAGAAATTCACAGGCGTCCGGCGTTATACCACAGATTTCTGTAATTCTGGGACCTTGTGCTGGTGGAGCAGTTTATTCACCTGCTCTGACTGATTTCGTCTTCGTAGTTGATAAAATTTCCAAAATGTTTATCACTGGTCCCGAAGTCATCAAAACCGTACTTGGTGAAGAAATTAGTATGGAGGAACTTGGTGGAGCAAAAGTTCAGGCAGAAATCTCCGGCAATGCTCATTTTTATGCTTTAAGTGAACTTGAGTGTTTTGAACAAATAAAAAAATTAGTTACTTATATTCCCTGGAACAACACCAAAAAAGCCGATAAATTTCCAATTAAGCCGCCAAGAATACAAATACCAATTGAAGACATAATTCCCAAAGAGCCAACTCAACCTTACGATTGCAGAGATATTATCAAATCAATTTGCGACGATTCAGAATTTTTGGAAATTCAGGAGCATTGGGCAAAAAACATTGTAATTGGCTTTGTGCGTATAAATGGCGATACTGTTGGTGTCGTTGCTAATCAACCTATGTATCTTGCCGGAGTGCTTGATGTCGATGCTTCAGACAAAGCTGCACGCTTCATTAGATTCTGTGACGCTTTCAATGTTCCGCTACTAACTTTGGAAGACCTTCCCGGCTATCTGCCCGGAGTTGACCAGGAGCATGCTGGTGTTATCAGGCACGGTGCAAAAATTCTTTACTCTTATAGTGAAGCGACAGTTCCAAAAATTACAATAATAATCAGGAAAGCTTATGGTGGTGGCTATATCGCAATGTGTTCCCGCCATCTCGGTGCTGATTTTGTATTTGCCTGGCCTACTGCTGAAATTGCCGTGATGGGTCCTGAAGGTGCTGCAAACATTATATTCCGTAGTGAAATTGCAAATGCACCAAATCCAGACGAAATGCGTAAGCAGAAAGTTGCAGAATATACTGAAAAATTTGCTAATCCATATCGTGCTGCTGCTAACGGATATATTGATGCTGTTATTACTCCTCAGGAAACCCGTGATTATATTATTCACTGCCTGAAGATTTCTAACAGCAAGTCTGTCAGACAAATCAAAAAGAAACACGGTATTCCACCATTTTAAAGAAAAAATATGAATCAAGATAATCCAATAAATACGTTAAATATTGATGATACTCCTTATGAAACTCTTCTTACGAGGAAATTCATTCAAAGGAAACCTTATTCTCCAGATAATCCCAATAAAATTTTAGCTTTTATTCCGGGTATCATCAGAGAAATTAATGTTAAAAAAGGTCTGGAAGTAAAGAAAGGAACTCAATTGCTAATTCTTGAAGCTATGAAAATGAAAAATTCTATTCAAGCTCCTTTTGATGCGAAAATTAAATCTATTAATGTGGAAATTGGCAAGATGGTAACAAAAAACCAACTTCTTATTGAATTAGAGTAGGTTTAGTAAAGGCAAAACATTGTAATTTTTAGGCAATTTAAACTAAGACGTTAACTTTTGAGAAATGAACGAAATGATACGCAAGCAATACCATCAACAAGTTGCTTGTATGACTAAATATTATTAAAGTCATAAATTTTCCTTCCCAAGTGCAACTTGGGAAGGAGAAAAATAAAGATTAATATAAAAGTCATACTATAACCTTTTTTATCGTA
>DAIOVK010000590.1:0-2231 GCA_036759045.1 Kapaibacterium sp. (SeqCode)
AATACTAATTAAATTTCCATTAGTTCCATCATAAACAGAACCATACCAAACATCAATAGCCCATGTGCCTGCTCTGACAAAATTCAGGTCAGCTTGATTTTGAAGTGAATACATATTTGATGGATTTGTAAGTTCAAACACAACTGGTCCTTCATAAATACCACCAGCACCATTTGCATTGTATCCAAATACAGGATTGGTTGCTGTTGTAGTGAATGTCCACTCTTCTGACCAGTCGCTATAAACAACAGAATTATAACCCATTACTCTCCAATAGTAAGTGTTTTCCAATTCTAATGCTCTGGCAAAGAATTGAGAAGTAGGAATGTTTTCTGTATCGTAAACTAAATCATTAAAATATTCATCAGTAGCGATTTGAATGTGATAATACACAGCACCGGGCGAGGGCACCCAAGTTAATGTCGGATAGGAAAATACACCTGTAGCATTATCAGTTGGTGAAATTAGGACTGGCGGAACAACATTTCCTTCGGTAGTAAATGTCCATTTATTAGACCAATAGCTATTGCAATTTCCTTCTCCGTGGGCTTTAATACGCCACCAATATTGTGTTACAAATTCTAATTCACTTCCAATCGGAAGATTAAAAGATGTTCCAGTAATACCATTTTCTTCAAATGCTATATTTGTAAAATTAGCATCAGTTGCAATTTGAATTGAGTAAGTAATAGCATTCGCAACATCTAACCATAGAAAAGTTGGCGAAGTTACTACTTGAACTGATTTATTAAGAGGTTCGAATAAGTGGGGAAATGCTAAACATTCCGGAGTAAACGGAATTGCAAAGGCGGAAACTTCAAGATTTCTATTAGGAAAATTAGCATATAAAGATGCTACACCTGTTTCAATATCAATAGTTAGCAAATCACATTTCCATCCATTTTCATTAAATACAGCTGCTGCATAGCAGACATTGTTAATTAAATCAAACTCCATATCTTGAATATAATTAAAATCATATCCAAGAGGACCAATTAAAGTTACTGCTGCAGTAGTCTTATTAATACTATAGAATGCGTCAGTAGCTATATCAATAGAATAAAGTTGACCATTATTATCGCAAGCTAAATTAATAAAAACAATGCCAGCTCCATTTGAACCAACTAAGCTGGTTACGCCATTTGTTAGGTTTATTGAGTAAAGATTACCTACACCGCCTTCATTAGCTACGCCAAACATTGTATTGGTAGTAATGTCGTAAGCCATACCATTCATAGTTCTACCCATACTGCCAATTATAGTTCGTGCACCAGTTGTTGTATTAAAGGTAATTAAATCAGTACCAACACCTGCATACCAAACTCCATTTGCCCATGCTCCAGCAAAAGGGTCAACTAATGCTGACTGATCTTGAATTGAGGTTACTACTCCCGGGTTATTTAAATTAAAATAAAAAGGACCCGCAGGAATTCCACCTCCACCATTGACATTATAGCCATAAACTGTTGTTCCTTGTGCGTGGATTACACTAACGCCAAGGAATAAAGCCATACAAAAAGTAATCATCAAAAATGATAATTTTGATAATTTATTCATAAAAAACCTCCATATATAATTGGAAAAATATTTATAGTTATTTAATTTTATTCATAGTAGGTTGTTCTACTGCTTGCTAAAAATATTGTTTAAGTTTTCGTAGTTTACTTATTATTTAAATGTTATTGCAATTTCTTAGTAATTGTTGATTAATTGTTCTAACAGTGTAGTATATAATATTTTATGTAAATCCTATTCTCTTTTTTACAAATAACTATTGTTCTCTTTTTCTTTTCCAAATATGTAGATTTTTTTTATAGCACCTTAAAATTCAATTTAAAAAAATAATACGTAAAAAAAAAGTTTTTTTATTGATTTATTATTTAAAAATAGTAATATAAAGTTCACTAAATATCTCCATTACATAGTATTCTTTAAACAATCCAAAAATAATTCAAATTTATTTTTCTTCCATCTATTTATTTAACACTGATTTACTTTACAAATCAAATATATTATCAATAGATGAAATAAATATGAAAAAAGTTACAAAAAAAATTAATTATTTATGGTTTATGGTTTATTGTAGAATAAGCAGTATTGCTTGTTCTTTAGCCATCCGTTATTAGAGTTTGTGCAAAAACCAATAAATTCTCAAACAGACAAGAATGTCTATCCTACTAAGTTATTATAACCCTAGTGTAGTAATTCGTTAAAAGACTTACTATCTTATG
>DAIOVK010000591.1:0-2229 GCA_036759045.1 Kapaibacterium sp. (SeqCode)
TAAAGCATAGCCAGTTGCACCATCAACATCTGTCCAATTAAATAATGGTGCTGTATTTACACAGAAAGCATTATTAACTGGTTCTTCCAAATATGGAGGAAGTATAGCAGGCACTTCCAATGAAAATTGCATATTTGGACGATAATTTGATGTATTTGTCCATTGTGGAAGAGTACAAACATCTGGATTATTATCGTTTTGATAGTAACGGGTTGGAATCCAATCATAAAGAGTCCAATAGCAAGATTCATTTCTTGTATAACTTAAATTATTGAAGCAAACTTCAACGAGGAGGTTTGAGGCACCATCCCAGAAGAATGGGTCAGTAAAATTATGTATATTCCATCCAGCAACAGGAGTATAAGATTCGCTATAGTAAACCTGGGTGAATCCTTCTAAATCCCAAGTCGCTCCTGCTTCGTTCTCTGTTGTGTTCTTTAAAGCAATGTAATAGTCCTGTAAAGGAGTTCCTACGTTAAGAACTGCTACGTTGAAACCAAGAGACATTAAGAAACCGGGAGTTCCGCCGGCAGCATAAATTTCATCGGCTCGGATAATAAATTGTTCCTTACAACCTCCATACCAGTTAGCATAACCAGATGGGAAAGTCGTATTTGGATTATATTCAGTTCCATCGCCAATTAGAATAAATGCACCAGTCGTGAATGACCATACTTCAGACCAGGGACTTGTACTTGTTGGGTTGTACATTTCAACTCTCCACCAATACTGTGTATTCATTGAAAGGCCGCTTCCAGTAAATTGTGGCTCTGTAAGTGTGGTTTCGTCAATGACTATACCAGAGAAATCCTCAGTTGTTGAAAGTTGGAAATGATAGCCAGTAGCTGCAAAATGGCCAATCCAAGTAAACTGTGGAGAAGGAGCTACGCCAGTAGCACCATTTTCTGGAGTAATAAGAACTGGAGCTGGTAAATCACCATCAGTTATAAACATCCATTTGGTTGACCAGTAGCTATAACATTCATCACTTTGTACAGCTTTTATTCTCCACCAATACATACTTAATTCATCAAGAATGCCAGTATAGGTGTATGATGAGGTTGTCAAACCAGCTATTTCAAAAACGATATTTTCAAAATTTTTGTCTGTAGCTATTTGAATTGCATAAGTGGTAGCATCTGGAACATCGAGCCAGTCGAATTCTGGAGAAACATTAACTCCACGGGCTTCGTTTTCAGGGCTAACCAATTGTGGGAATGCAAGACAGGGTGGTGTAAACGGAATAGCAAGAGCATCTAATTCCAAGCCACCGGGAAAATCTGTTATCCAGGTTGCGGCTCCTGTTTCGACATCAATTGTATATAAGCCACCAGTTGCTGTGTAACCAGCCCAATAGCAAATATCATTGATTAAATCGAATTCCATTCCTTGAGCATAATTTGCACCATAACCTAATGGGCCTACAACTTCTGCAACACCAGTTGCTTTATCAATATGGCAGAAATTATCATTTAAAATATCGACAGCATAAAGCTCGCCGTTAATATCACAAGCCAAATTGATAAATAATTGTGTAGCAGCACCACCAATGTAAGTTGGGGTACCAGTAGCTAAATCAATAGTATAAAGGTTACATACACCATCTTCATAAGCAGTAGCATACATAGTATTGGTTGTAACATCATAGCTTATTCCGGTTAATTCTCTGCCGGTATAGCCAATAAGTGTTCTTTCACCAGTAGCAGTATTAACTGATACAAAGTTATTATCACCATAAACAGTGGCATACCAGACATTGTTTGCCCAGGCACCACCGCAAAGGAACTGCTGCCCGGTTTGGTCTTGCAATAGAATCATTTCGCCAGGGGTTTCTAAGCTAAATGTAACAGGACCTTCTCCCATTTCACCCGATGCGTCATAAGCATTGTATCCATAAACAGCAGCAACAGAAGTAGTAGTAAACATCCATGCTTCTGACCATTCGCTGTAAACAGCAGAGTTATGTGCTTTTGCACGCCACCAGTAAGGAGTATTAAGTTCTAAACCTCCGGCAACGTAATTTGTATTAATTAAATCATTTACATCATATACAATATCAGTGAAAGCATCGTCAGTTGCTACCTGCACCTGATACCACTCTGCTCCGATAACTGAGTTCCAGTCAAGTGGAGCGTTTGCGAAAACGTTGGTTTCACCATTATAAGGTGATACTAAAAATGGAGGGGCTAAAGGACCTTCAGTAGTGAATTTCCATTTCTTAGACCAAGC
>DAIOVK010000592.1:0-2224 GCA_036759045.1 Kapaibacterium sp. (SeqCode)
AATAGACGCTCTCGGTGGCGCTATGGCGTTTATGGCAGATATTGCTGGTATTCACTTCAAAATGCTTAATCGCTCAAAAGGTCCGGCTGTTTGGTCGCCACGTTGCCAAATTGATAAAGATACATACCCAGCAATTGTTTATAATACTTTACGAAATACAAATAATCTTACTTTAATAGAAGACACTGCTGTAGAAATTGTTGCTAAAAATCATAAGATAGAAGCTGTCAAAACAATATCAAATGAAATATTATATGCTAAGGCAGTGATATTTTGTCCTGGTACATTTTTAAATGGAAAAATGTTTACTGGTAAAAATACTAGTGAAGGAGGACGTTTTGGTGAAAATCCATCGCTTCTCATTTCAGAAAAACTAAAAGAAATTGGCTTTGAATGTGGGCGGCTTAAAACTGGTACTCCACCACGTATTTTAGATTCATCTATTAATTATTCTAAATTACAGCAAAGTCCGGGCGAAGAGCTACCTTTGCCTTTTTCTTACAGAACTAAAAATGTAAAAAACAGTATTGTTTGCTGGCAGACTGAAACAAATGAAAATACACATAATATTTTAAGAGAAGGATTTGAAGAATCTCCAATGTTTGCAGGTCGTATCCAAGGGGTTGGTCCTAGATATTGCCCATCTATTGAAGATAAAATCAACCGCTTTTCTGATAGAAATTCACATAAAATCGTTTTGGAACCCGAGGGATTAGATACTAATTCTGTTTATGTTAATGGTTTTTCTACGAGTTTACCAGCTGATATTCAACAGAGAGGAATCAATTCTATTCCCGGATTGGAAAATGCAAAAATTATTAGAAATGGTTATGCGATTGAATATGATTTCTTCTACCCTTATCAAATTAATTTTACATTAGAAACAAAAATAGTAGAAAATCTTTATTTTGCAGGTCAGCTTAACGGCACTTCTGGTTACGAAGAAGCAGCAGCTCAGGGTCTTATGGCTGGTATTAATGCTGTATTAAAGATACGAGGTGAGGAACCGTTCATTTTAAACCGCTCTGATGCTTACATTGGTGTTCTAATTGATGATTTGGTAAATAAAAGTACTGAAGAGCCATACCGCATTTTTACTTCACTTGCAGAATATCGTCTTTTGCTTCGCCAGGATAATGCTGACATTAGATTAATGAAATATGGCTTCAAATATGGACTTATTCCAGAGCATATTTATAACCAAATACAATACAACGTAGAACTAACACAAAAATGCTTTAATCTAACAAAGAATATCCGGCTCCATCCTAAATTAGTAAATAATTACCTTGAAAGCATAGAAGAAACTTCTATTATTGAGCCAAATGATTTGAATTCACTCGCAAGACGTCCAAAAGCATCAGTAAAATACCTAATATCTCTTTTAGAAAGCAAACCAAAAGAGCTTTCTGAAATAATTTCAAACAGCAAAGCATTAGAGCAATTGGGTTATGAAATAAAATATGAAGGTTACATAGAAAGACAAAGAAAAGAAATTGAGCGATTTCTTCAGAATGAGAAAAAGTATATTCCGAAAGAATTTGATTATAAGCAAGTAAAAGGACTTTCCAATGAAGCAAGAGAAAAATTAATCAAAGTGCGACCGGCATCGCTTGGGCAGGCATCAAGGATTTCAGGCGTATCTTCTTCTGACGTGTCAGTTCTTTCAATTTATCTTCGCTAATGTTTCACGTGAAACATTAGCAGCTCCAATCAGAACCTTACTATAATGCAACTGCTTAATTCTATATGAGTTTACGCGTTATTGTATCATTACCTGTTGAAATAATACATATTGAGTTTCCTAATAATTAATATTTGTCCATCATTACAAAACGAAGTGAGGAATATCATATTCTGTGGTATCAATGAGTTGTGAGATTCCTCACTTCGTTTAGGAATGACATTTTAATTGTTTCTATGAATGCAACTTGGTATAAGAAGAACAATTCCTATAACTCTTCACCACCTATTTCCAGATAAAATTCATTTCTACTACACATCTCTTTTATCCTCTCTCTGTTCTCAAAGCCAAGAACATCTAATTCTATGTTGAAATAAAGAGCAAAAACAAGGTCGTCAATATAATTTTTAATTTCCATTTGATAATCAACATCGTAAACAGGAATTTCCTTTAAATCGCTAATCAAACTTTCTTTAAAATCCAGATTATTGATATACTTTTCATTTATGCTTTTTTCGATTAACTCTTTATTTTTAAGAA
>DAIOVK010000593.1:0-2217 GCA_036759045.1 Kapaibacterium sp. (SeqCode)
AGTATAATGCTTTTTTCAAATGTATTAAATCATATAAAAGTAAATTATCTTGAAGAAAAAGATGCAAATGAACTGATTGAAGCAGCAATCGAAGATGGAATTTTTAAAAAATTAGACCCACATACTCACTATTTCAGACCCCAAAAGTATGAAGATTATAAAAAATATATGGAAGGCAAATTCTACGAAACAGGAATTAAAGTTGAAATTATTAACGACAAATGTATCGTGAGTTCTATTGTTCCGGAATCTCCGGCTTATTTTTCTGAAATAGCTGCAGGCGACATCATTCTTAGCATTGATGATGTTTCAGTTAAAGAAAAATCTGTTCCTGAAATTGAACTTATGCTTTGCGATGATGATGATACTGAAGTAAAGATTAAATTACAAGATAAAAGTCAGAAAGAATACCAAGTTTCATTAGAAAGAGCAATGCCATCAACTACAACTATTAATGACTATTTGGTTTTTAACTCGGTTTATGGCTATATTAAAATAAACGAATTTGAAGTAAATACTGGAAAAGAGTTTAGGGAAATATATAATAAATTAGAAAACGAAGGTATGGAAAAACTTATTATTGACCTAAGAGGAAATGGTGGTGGGACTGGTGTCTCAGCTTATGATATTGTTAGTTGCTTCTTACAGGAAGATGAACTTATTGTTTATAATGAAGGAAGAAAAAAAGATTTATGCGATTCAATTTTTACATCTGGTGATGATTTAAGCGAAGAGATTCCTATAATTTTACTTATTGACAGAGGCACCGCAAGCGCATCTGAAATAGTAACTTGCTCTCTTCAAGACCATGATAGAGCATTAGTAGTTGGTACAAATAGCTTTGGAAAAGGACTGGGTATGATGTGGTATTACTTAAGCAATGGTGGTGCTATTTTAATGACCTGTATGAAATATTATACTCCTACCGGAAGATTTATTCAACGTGATTATAAAAATAAAAGCTTTGAAGAATACAGAAAAGAAGTAAATAATTTTGATTCTACTAAGTATGCCTCTTTGCCTGTAGGTTCCACAATGAATGGCAGAAAAATAAAAGTTGGTGGAGGACTTTTTCCGGATGTTTTTATTGATGAAAAGCATATTGATGAAGATGATTTGTTTTTAATCAAATCAACTGGTTTAGTCAATAAATTTACTGATGAATATATTAATTCAAATAAAGAAAATTTAAAGAAGTATGATATTAATAAATATAAAAGAGAATTTTCTTTAAACGATGAAATTATAAATGGCTTATGGAATAATATTTTAGAACGAAAAAATAAAAAATACGATTTAAAACCAGAAACAAAAGATTATTTACAATATATAATGAAATATGAAATAGCAAGAAAAGTTTGGAGCAAAGAAACAGCACTACTAATTAAACTTAAAGAAGATATTCAATTTCTTAAAGCACTTGAGTCTTTTAATGATATTGACAAAATGCTAAAACCGTAATATCTAATTACTAAAGCAACTTGGAAATTCAAAACTCCAGACACCATAACGAAAATAAAGGATTTAGGAGATTTATCTCGTAAAAAACAGTTTCGCAGTTAATCTCCCAAATAAATTTGGGAGTTACTCTAATTATTAGAATAACTCCTAAATTTATTTAGGAGTTATATGTTTGCAATTTTTTGAAATTACATTATTTTTAATATCAGAAACATATTAAATGAGCAATAACAAATTACAAGGGGTTAGGAGTTCCTATGTTTGAGAATTGAAACTTTACAGTGCTTCAGACATCGTTTAACTTTAAATATAGCTTTTGTTAGCTTGTTAATTAACAGGTAACTTAAAATAAAATAGAAATTATATAATCTTTATGCCGTATTGTAAAATTTCCTGAACAAAAGGATTATTATATGTAAATTCTTCTGGTCTGTAGGGATGAGTTTCAAGGTCTAAACTGGCAGATAGTTTAGCTTTTCTTATTTTCTTATTATCTAAAAGTCTATTACCTTCAAAATCTGACGAAATCACTGCAATATCAATATCGCTCCAATCGTTATACGTCCCTTTTGCATAGCTTCCAAACAGTATTATCTCAGATATATTGATTTTATCTTCAGTTGCATTTGCAACAAATTTTTTAATAATATCAATTATTTTATTAGAGATTTGAGCCATTGATATTGTTCCTTGATTTTGTCTAAATTATTTTTTGTGTATTCTTTTGTGGCAGTTTTATATAATTCATTTTTAAAC
>DAIOVK010000594.1:0-2207 GCA_036759045.1 Kapaibacterium sp. (SeqCode)
ACCCATATAGTTTGAGCAAGCTCGGAACTGCTAATTTTATTCAAACCGAAATCTATAAATTTTGGATTGGCATCAGCCAGAACTGGATAGTACTCCAAAGTTATTGTAGTATCGTTAGACTCTCTGTCGATAAAAGTAATAACTGCTTTTGCGTATTGGGTTCTATCAACAACATTTAATCTCCAAGCTGTTGAGATTGACTGTCCGGGAATAAAAAAATCATAGCTGAATATATAATTTTCACTTTCGCTGCTATGATAAATAATAAGACCTAAATTTGAACGTAAAGTGTCGTTATTCGGATAATCTTTTATTATTCCATCAAAGATGTTTCCATTGCAATCTTTTGTATAAACCGGCTTAGGTGGAATTGTATCTTTTATGGTTGGATTATTCATTGAAACAGCAACTGGGAATCCGTAAGTTGATGAACTAAAAGGATTGTACTGATAAGCAGAAATGTTATTACAACTCCTTAATTTGTAGGTTCCGGCAGGCAATTCCAATGTCGTTGTCAAATATGTATTTTCATCTTCAAATGGGGGATAAGCTTGGGTTAAAAGGGACATTACATTTAATTTTTCCCAAAAAATGATTGAATTGACTTCCTGACCAAATTCCACACAATCCGGTATTTTTCCATCTGGGCTTTCAAAAATTATATTAACAAAACTTGGAATTGGATTATTGCTTTCATCTAAAATATTGGGAATGTTAAAAATCATTTCATTGCTGTATTGTTCCACTGGAATAAGCGAGATTTGGAAAGGAGCACTTAATATTGTATCTCCCTTTGAAGAGGCATTGTATTGAGAAACAATAATCTCTTTATCGCTTAAAATAGTGTGTGGAACAGTAGTATTTAATTCTAATATTGTAGTAAAAGTCGGACGCTCAGCGTCGTCATCTAAGTTAAAGAGTTCTTGCTGAACTCCGTCAATTATTATATTATTATTATTATCAAAAGAAGTAATTCTCACGAAAGAGTTTTGGAATTGAGGGAAAGAAATTAAGTGGTATTTTTTTCCGTAACAATAATCTGGAATTTCCATTTCAACAGTATAGCTGCAGCCGTCAGCGTCAGAATCCTCAAAAGTAGTGCAATAATTACCGGAAACAACTGCAACTGGAAAATTTGCTTCAATCAAACTACCGGATAAATCTTCATCTTGCCCTTTACTTGCAATTAGCCAGACATCGCCTTTATTTAAAGTAACAGTTTTTGAAGTACCAAAGCGAATGCCGCCAGCGGTTTGCGAAGAGTCATCTCCTGATAATGAGAAAGTAACTTCGGTATTATCAAAAGCTGCAATGATACTAGTATAGCCGGGAAGCCACTGACTATTGTTATTTGATATATCTTTGGTTGAAGTAACTACATATTTTTTCGAAAGTGAAGAAACTGGCAGTGCTAAATATCCATCAGAAACTTTTGAAAATTTTGAAAGACAATAAACCGAAACCGGCTCTACTGCTTTTATATATAATGCAAATGAACGGTAAATTGCATCGGGATATGGAGCTGATGTGTCAGCTTTCTGATAATTCTGAACAATGTATGATGGAATTACAAACTCAACTGATTTATTTGCTTTTATTTCTTTTGTTTCAAAATAATTCTTGCCTAAATGCTCAATACTTACAACATTACTTTTTTCAGAAGTTACTACTATTATATACTCGTTATTGCTTTCTGCTTCCCAGCCCGGATGGAAAGTTACGTAAAATTCTGTGCCTATGCTATTTGTAAGTTGCTGCCCGGAACTTAGCTGGTTTGTTTTATCTTTAGCCGGACAATAAAAGTAAGCAAAAAGCAGGAAAAAAGTAATGAATAAGTGAATATTAATTATTTTATTATTTGTTTTCATTATTGACTTCCCAATAATTTTTAGTCAATTTCCAAATATAAATAAAAAAAATTTAAAAAAACATAAAAATATTTTAAAAAAATTAATATTTTTATGAGATATTTTTCTGTTTGATGTGTTATTGTATATAAGAAGTGTTACAAAAATTAAAATGTTTTTTAATTTTTTAGAAAAAGTTAATTTTTTAGGTGCAGCTGCAGAAAGCTCATTAATTTGAGCTAAAATTGGGAATAATTGATTAAAGAAAATGAATTCTGGTTGTGTTAAAATTCTTAAACAATTATTCATGTCGATGTGTTATTTCTCCAAAAATAACTTTTAGGGCATCTTTCCGAAAGT
>DAIOVK010000595.1:0-2195 GCA_036759045.1 Kapaibacterium sp. (SeqCode)
TATTCCAGATGGTTATGAAATTGGTATAATTAACGGCGAAGGTGTATTAATTGGTACAGGTGCAGTTCAAAACCAAGTCTGTGCCTTAACTGTATGGGGAAAAGATAAGTTAAATAATACTGAAGGTGCTACAAAAGGTGAAGAATTGTTTGCTTTTACAATAGATACTATATATAATAGAATACAGGAAATAATAATTACAAATATTCAAGACTTTCTTACAAAAGAAAAAATAAACTCACTTACTTATGAAAAAGGAAAAATCTATGTATGCAATGCTAATGCAGAATTAACTGCAATTAATGAAAATATGTATATATCAAATCAGCCAAATCCATTTAGCGACCAAACAGAAATTACTTATAAAATACCAGAATCTGGAAATGTTATTGTCAATATTAGTTCATTACACGGTGAAATAGTAGCAACATACAATCAAGGAAATCAGGAAGCTGGTATTTATAACTTACTTTTTGATGGTTCTAATTTGCTTGGAGGTGTATATGTTTTAGATTTGATTTTTGAAAATGAGCGTGTTCAATCAATTATGATTTTAATTAAATAATTTTGGAGGTTAAAATGAGATTATTAAACTTTTTCTTAATTGAAATATTGTTAATTTTATTGTTAAATAATATTACTTTTTCACAACCGCCAACAAATTGGGAACCCGTAGAAATGCTTTCTTTGGAAATTTCAGATTCAAGTAATTGTTATGATATTTATAGCGTTTCAAATTCAGGTGGTTTGTCTGGTTTTTTTGCTGCCTCTTCTGTTCCTAATGTATTTAAAGAAGTTAGTTTTGGTGGCTGGTGCTCTTCATTTCAAATTCCGGGTATAACAGATGTTAAAGATCAATCTTCTTCTCCTTGGTCAAATATAATATTTGCTGGTTCATCTAGCAATATAATATATCCCATTTCAACTTCTGACCCTCAAACATTAAATCCATTTATTTACTTGCAGGATACTAATATTGTAGCGAGTGCTATTTGTTACGATGCTTTACGTAATGCCTTTTGGGTTTGCGATTTAGCTTCAGATATTTATTTAATCAATATGGATGGTGAAACAATACAGGTAATTCCGAATCCCGGCTTGAATTCAAAAACTGGCTTGGCTTTTTTCAATGAATTAGGTCCTTCCGGCAACTCCTACCCTTTGTTAATATTTGACCAAAGTGGCGGTGGCGCTACAATTTACGAACTAAATGTTGATGCTGGCACTTTGACTGGTAATTCCATAAACGTAAATGAAGATTTCAATATTTCAGGTGGTTTGTCTGGTGGTTTGTGTAATTATATTTTTAATGGTGAATTTGAGTTTATAACTATTTCATGTGTTGTAAAAACAGAAAATACTGACTATATTTGTACATATAACAGGCAAATATCTTGGCAATATTGGGATCCAACCTTTATATTATTTACTCCTGAAAACCAATCTTATAATCTATCTACAAATCCAACTTTCGACTGGAATGACCAAGATGATAATAACTATTATTCAATTCAAATATCTTCTGACCCAAATTTTTCTAATATTATCATTAATGAAAATTATATTCCTGTTAGTGAATACAATTTGCCTGAAGGGTTTAATTTTGACTTTAATACAACATATTATTGGCGTGTTTATGGTATAAATAACAATTACGTTGATTATTGGTCTTCTACTTGGTCTTTCACAACAGAACCAGAAAATCCAATTGCTATAGAAATTCCTCTTTCTCTCGGCTGGAACATTATATCAAGCAACATTGTTCCTACCGAGCCAGCTATGGAAAGCGTTTTTGAAGGAATGAACAATATAGTATTAGTCAAAAATGGTGTAGGACAAATATATTCTCCTGCTTTTGGAATAAATCAAATCGGCGATTGGAATGTTGAAGCTGGCTATTATGTTTATACAAATGCAGGCAGTTTATTAAACATTTCAGGAAATGAAGTAAATCCAGTTCTACAAGGAATTGAGCTAAACGCTGGTTGGAATCTTGTTTCTTACTTGCGAAACAATCCAATGAATGTGCAGCAGGCACTTGCAAGCATTTCTTCAAATTTAATAATGGCAAAGAATAATTCAGGTGGTTTTTATCACCCCGGCTTTGGAATAAATACACTCGGAGATATGCAGCCCGGTCAAGGTTACTGGCTATATATCACTGCACCAACTATTTTGAATTATCCGGGGAATTA
>DAIOVK010000596.1:0-2184 GCA_036759045.1 Kapaibacterium sp. (SeqCode)
CTTTACTAACAAATGCTCAGGGAGGTATTGACCTTATAATCGGTACTGGAACTAACAGCAATAATAATACCACATATCCAGCCCCTTATGGCAATTGGTATTGGGGTGCAAAGCACCAAATTTTAGTTCTTGCTGATGAAATTTATGATGCTGGCGGTTCAGCAGGCTCACTGACCTCGCTTGCATTCAACGTAGCTGCTTTAAACTCTACGGCATCTTTGACCAACTTTGAAATAAAGTTGAAACCAACTACCCAAACCGCATTAAATAATACTTGGGATACTGATGGATTTGAATCAGTGTACCTAAGTGCATCTTATACCAATACTCTTGGTTGGAATACCCATGAGTTCCTTACTCCATTCCAGTGGGATGGTGTTTCGAATATTCTAGTTGATATTTGTTTCAACAATGCTTCTTATACCAGTAATCAAAGTACATATTACACAACAACAACATACAATTCTGTTCGTTATGGCAGAAATGATGCTGCAACAGTTTGTACTACACCTCCAGGCGTTACTTTATCAATGGACAGACCAAATATGACGTTCAATCTTGAGACAAGTGGTTTGCCTGCACCTACAAATTTAGAACCCTTAAATAACGCATTTAATGTTCCGGTTACACCACTTTTTGACTTTACAGATGTAGAAGGTGCATTAACTTATGGCGTTATAGTTGCAACTGATATTGCTTTCACAAATGTTGTTATAAATGAAACAGGACTTGCTACAAGTGATTATCAAGTACCAGCTGGTTCTCCTTTACAACCATTAACAATATACTATTGGAAAGCAAATGCAAATGATGGTAATGAAACAAGTACCTGGTCAATCCGCTGGAAATTTACAACAGAAGGTGAATTGCCACCACCAGTTCTTGTTAGTCCGGAAAGTGGAACAACCAACCTGGCACCATCAACACTTTTAACATGGCAACCTCATTATGCAGCAACAGGATATAATCTTCAGGTTGCTACTGATGCAGCTTTTGAAAATATTGTGATGAATACTCCCGGTTTAACCGTTACTTCATACATTACAAACGGACTTGCTACAAGTACACAGTATTACTGGAGAGTCCAAATGTTCAATACTGAAGATGAAAGTGATTGGTGCGAGCCGTGGACATTTACAACTGGAAATATCGTAGTTGTTGGCACTGGAACAGATTACGATACTGATTATTATAATTATGTAACACCATCTCCATACAGCAACTGGTATAACCATGCCCGTTTATATTTCTTATACACTGCTGAAGAATTACTCGCAGCAGGTGCAGTTCCAAATACATATATAAACAATTTTGGCTGGAATATTGCAATGATTCAGTCAACTAACGGTCCATTGAATCCGGGCGAATTCTCAATCAGAATGAAATTAACTACATGGACTCAACTTAACGGCACCTGGGACTATGAAGATTGGTCAACAGTGTGGGAACCTGCAGCTCCATTTACTGCTGCTCTCGGCTGGAATATGCACCAATGTTTTGACCCATTCTATTGGGATGGTGTTTCAAGTATTCTGGTTGAAACCTGCTTTAGTCACTATCAAACAATTGGTTATCCAAATCCGCAACAATACTGGACAACTACTCCAGTTGCAAGATGTCAGCAAAGAAGTTATTTTCCAAATGATGGTATTGAAAATTATTATTGTTCTATTGAAGATAATATTGGCTGGGGCGGACCCAAAACTGGAAGAGCAAATATTAAATTTGAATTTGTTAATAATGTAATTCTTTCTCCGGTATTAGTTTATCCTGGTAGTAATGATTTTGGAGTTAGCACGACCCCATTATTTGATTGGGATGCATCTTTGAATGCACTAACATATTCAATTCAAGTTGCTACAGATAGATTTTTCACTGATGTTGTATTGGAAGCTAATGGCTTAGATGAAACCCAATATCAGGTTGCTGAAGATGATGCTTTGAATGAACTTTCAATACTTTACTGGAGAGTAAGAGCATTTGGAGAAACTTTATCAAGCAACTGGTCGCGTCCATTCAGATTTGTTACTGAAGGTCCATTACCGGTTCCTGTTTTGGTTAGTCCGGAAACAGGTACAACTGATTTATATCCTTCAACAGTATTAAAATGGGAATCACACTATGCTGCTACTAGCTACAATGTTCAGGTTGCCAGAGATGCAGCTTTTGAAAATATTGTTAATG
>DAIOVK010000597.1:0-2181 GCA_036759045.1 Kapaibacterium sp. (SeqCode)
CAGTTCTGGCTGATGCCAATCCAAAATTTATAGATTTCGGTTTGAATAAAATTAATCATACCGAACTTACTCAAACTATATGGATAAAAAATCAATCCACAAGGACAAATTATCATTTATCAAAAATTGAATTTGAAAAGAATAAATATTTTAGACTAGAACATGCCAGTTTACCAAGAATTATATCACCTTCAGATTCCCTTGCAGTTATAGTTAAATTCAATCCAAAAGAAGCAGGGACTTTTAAAGATTTTCTCGTTATAAGCGATACCTGCAATTCGTTACCAAAAATTTCAGTTTCCGCAGAAGTAGAAATCCCTATAATTACAGTTTATGACGTTAAATTTCCAGATGTAACTGTTGGCAAAGAATTAACCAGAGATTTAGAGATTTATAACTCTGGCAATAATGTTCTGTTAATTTATGGTATAATTCAGCAAAAGGACAATCCATTTAGCTTAATATTAAATAGAATACCAACTTTTGAAAATCCGATAGAAATCAATCCAAAAGAAAATTTTACTATACCTATAAAATTTTCACCTACAAGTGAGGGTTTCTTTGGTACTACTTTTATAATAC
Source organism: Kapaibacterium sp. (SeqCode) (assembly GCA_036759045.1). GTDB lineage: Bacteria > Bacteroidota > Ignavibacteria > Kapaibacteriales > UBA2268 > JAAYJM01. The sequence continues at coordinate 583 of DAIOVK010000597.1, forward strand.
AATCAGATGCACAGGGTTTAGATAGCATTGCAACTGTAACTGGACGCGGAATCAAGCCCGGTCTTATTGCTTCTTCCTATAGCTGGGGAAAAAGGCGTATTAGCTTACCAACTCAACCTGTTGAACCATATTTACCAGATGATGTTAATACGATTATCAAATTAGAAAATAACGGCAGCCAAAGCGTTATGATTTACTCTTTAGAAATTCAGTTCGATATGAACGGTAGCAGTTTCTTATTCGATAAATCAAAATTTGTTAATCTTAAAATAAATCCCAGCGAAAGTATTGTTATTCCCGTTACTTTTCTTCCTACCCAGGTTGGAGAGCATAAATTAGTCATTCGTTATATTAATTCTGCCAATAGTATTACTGAAACTACTTTAGAGGGAATTGGTATAATTCCAACATTGCGATTTGACGATGTGTCCTTTGATACTACTTTTATTAATGATTTTGACTTTCCTGTTACAAAAAAAGTAAGAATTGAAAATATACTATCTGATTATAGCGATACTGCAACAATCAAAGGTTTTTCTATATTTCCGACAAGTGATGCAATTTCAAATATTCCTAATCAATATGGAACTCAAGGTTTTTCATTTAACAAAGCTGCTCTGAATTTTCCGGTTAAACTTGCTCCCGGAAAAGTATTTGAGTTTGAAGCCAGATTTGTTGCAAATAAAGAGGGTAATCATTCAGCAAAATTAGAAACCATAAGCAATGCTTCTATTGAAGTTTCTTCAAATTGGACTGGCTACGGAAAAATAAATCAAAGTATTATATCAACACAAACCAATAAAACTTATATATGCCCCGGTAATACTGATACAATTTACTGCAAAATTCAAAATAAAGGTGATGGAAATCTTATTGTAAGTAATTTGTCTTTCTACCCAGTTATCCCAGAATTTTCTTTATCTGAATCAATTCGTCCATTCCAGCTTCACGGCAAAGAAGAACGGGTTATTAAAGTGATTTTTCAACCTATAACTACCGGCGCTTTCTCTACTAATTTAGTTGTTGAGAACAATTCAATAAATGACCAAACAGCAAATATTGAAGTCTATGGTGAATCCTCACAATCAACAAAGCAAATCAGTTTCAATTTCAATCAAAGCAAAATTTTTGCCGGTCAGGAACTTTATGCTGCTATGGCTCTCAATACAAATGCTCCAATACCGCTTTACCACTTTAATTCTATTCTCTTTACTTTTTCTTTCAATAACACCTTATTAGAAATAAATCCAGACGACATAAAACTTTCTGCAAATGCTGATAAGCTGTTTACACTTAAAATTGAAGACTTTAATTTAAACAAAGGTAAGTTTATTTTTTCTTTAAAACCAAAATCTGATGAATCTTATATCAGTGCTTCCGAACTATTATTCCTAAAGTTTTATACTTCATCAAATATCACAAGCAACATTAGCACCCAAATCAAGTTTGATATTGATATTGACGGCTCAAATTGCTTCAATCTTCAGCCAATTAGTTCGACTTTATCAATCAATCCAATTTCTATAAATGAAATCAGGAAAATATCCGGCTCTGCTGGTGATAACATTTTTAATAGAATATACCCAAATCCATTATTAA
>DAIOVK010000598.1:0-2172 GCA_036759045.1 Kapaibacterium sp. (SeqCode)
GACGTATCAAGCAATGGTTATGAATTATTCTATGAATATCAATTCTCTTCATCAGAAGAAAATTTTGAAGCTGACATTGTATATGAAGAAGCTTCATTTGAAAATGTATTAGACCTTAATTTAGATTATAGCACTACATATTACTGGAGAGTAAGAGCTCTTACAGGATTAGGTTATACTGAATGGTCAGCCATTTGGGAATTTGAAACAGAAAAGGTATTTATTGTAGGCAATGGTACAAACTCTAATACATCTACAGCATACCCTGCACCTTATGGAAACAGAAATATGGGTGCAAAGCATCAAATTCTCTATCGCGCTGCTGATTTCATTGCTGCTGGCTTTATGCCGGGCGAAATCAGAGGACTTGCATTTGATGTTGCTGCAACTAATAACTGCGGAGTTTTAAATAACTTCTATATTAAGATGAAAGCAGTAACACAAAATACTCTTACTACTTTCGATAATACAGGAACTGGCTGGGTAGATGTAATTGCACCTACAAATTATACTCCTATTCTTGGTTGGAATATGCATCGTTTTGATACTCCATTTGTTTGGGATGGTGTTTCAAACGTTCTTATTCAAACCTGTTTCTATACACCGGCAGTATCGTTTAATGCATCTACACGATTTACACCAACTACTTACAATAGCGTTGCTGTCAAAAATCAGAGTGGTAATCCGAATATTTGTGAAGCAACATCTCCGAACACAATTTCAATGAACCGTCCAAATATAGCATTTATTGGATTTGAAGTTTTGCCAGCTCCTACACTTATTTCTCCTGCTGACTTAACTGTAAATGTTCCTGTAATTCCAACATTTAGCTGGAATCCTGTTGGACAAGCTGGTTTAATTCAATATGATATATTAATTGCTGATAATCCAGACTTTACTAATCCTGTTTTATTTGTTGATAATATTCAACAAACATCTTATCAAATGCCTTTTGCTTTAAACTATAATTCTGTCTATTATTGGAAAGTAATGGCAGAATCATTAGATGAAGAATTTATTTCTGATTGGTCTGAAGTGTGGTCATTTACTACTCAAATTGCTACTCCAGTTTTAGCTCAACCAGTAAATAATGCCGTTGGTATTTCACTCAATCCAACTTTATCTTGGCTTGAAACAAGTGGAGCAGCATCTTATCAATTACAGGTTTCATTAACAAATACATTTGCTACAACAATCGTTAATGAAGTCGGAATTATTGGTTTAGAGTATTTATTACCAACTGAACTTACTTTAAATACTAAGTATTTCTGGAGAGTCAGAGCAACTGATTTATTTGGAAATCTGACAAATTGGTCTGCTGTTTGGAACTTTACAACAGTATTGGTACCACCTACTCTTGCTACTCCAATTGACGGAGCTACTGGTATTCCATTAAATACTACAATAACTTGGAACACTTCATTAGGAGCTAATCAATATCAGGTTCAGGTTTCTAATAATGACTTCTTAACAACTATATTTGATTTAAACACTGCAAATACAAGTGCTAATATTCAATTAGAACATAACACATGGTACAAGTGGAGAGTTAAGTCAAAGAATACAGGAAATGGAAACTTCAGCGAATGGACAGCCCCTTGGACATTCTTAACACAACTTGCAACTACTTCTCTTGTTTCACCAGCAAACGGTGCTATTGGAGTTAATTATCCTATTGCTTTGTTAACATGGGATTTTGTTCCAAATGGTACTCGTTACAATTTAGTTTTAGCATCTGATGCCAGCTTTGAAAATATTTTAGTTGATATGGATTACTATAATGTTAATCAAGCAGAAGTTAATGAATTAGAAGCTTATACTGAATATTTCTGGAAAGTAAGAGCATTTGACGATAATAATAATAACTTCGGTGAATGGTCTCAACCATTTAGCTTTAAGTCACTTGTTGGTCCGGTTACTTTATTATCACCAGTTCATAGTGCTATTAGACAATCTATAAATCCTGAATTAATTTGGGAAGCTATCGATGGAGTTACTTATCAATTACAGGTTTCACCATATTCACACTTTGGCGTAACAATAGTAAATGAAAGTGGATTAACTAATAGTAATTACTTAATTACAAATCCTCTTTTACATAATCAGAATTATTTCTGGAAAGTAAGAGCAATGCAAGGTGCTTTTGTTGGAGCTTGGTCTAGTGTGTTCATG
>DAIOVK010000599.1:0-2160 GCA_036759045.1 Kapaibacterium sp. (SeqCode)
GTAAATAAACACCAAAAATCAATAAACCTTATTACCTTATTTTACATTTTCTTTTACACTAAAATTTGATAAGAATAATGTCATCTTTATTTAAATAAAGCGCATCCTTTATTTACTGTAGCGGAATGACATACAAATTATCAATTATCAATTATCAATTATCAATTATTTTCTTAAATGCACATCTCTTTGTGGAAAAGGTATTTCGATACCGAGTTCAGTAAATCTTTTATTTATTTCATAGTTAATATCATTTCTTACTAAAGAAGTATTTGTTATATCTTCAATCCACACAACAAGCAGGAAGTTTAAACTTGAATCTGCAAATTCAAGGAATCGAACAAGAGGAACTGGTTCTTTTACAACCAATTTGTAATTATATGCAATTTCTAACAGCGTTTTTTCAACCAACCTGACATCGCTTCCATAAGCTACTCCAATATTAACAGATACTTTTGAATGAGCGGTTGTTATGCTTTCATTGCTAATCTTTGAATTAGCAATATCTGCATTTGGAACTGTAAGAATCATTCCACCCGGAGTTTGTATCCTAGTGCTTCTAATCCCAATATTCACAACTTTACCTCTTTCATTTCCTCCAATATCAATAATATCATCGATTTTAAACGGCTTATCTAAAAAAATGCTAATCCCACCGAAGAGGTTAGCAAAGGCATCTTTTGCTGCAAAAGCAATAATAGCGCCAACAATACCGGCAGAAGCAAGCAACGGAGTAATGTCAATTTTCCAAATAGAAAATATAGTCATTATACAAATTACTATAATTGTAACTTTGCTTATTGTAACAAAAAGTGGAAGTATATCTTTACTAAGACCGGTAACATCTAAAAATTTGTGGAATGCAATATTGATGATTACTCTGCTCGTCCTGATAGAAGCAACAGTCCAGATAATAAGAATAATAGAGTAAATGAATGAGTTGAAAGGGAAGACGAATTTTTCACTTAAATCGAATTGAGAGAAAGCAACAATACATCCAACAAGGAAAATTGTGAAAAATAGTGGTTGATGAATAATAGCAATAATTTTATCGTCTAAAGTAGTTTTCGTTTTTTTAGTAAATCTTAATATAATTTTAGTTACAATAAAATCAATGATTTTTGCAAGCATAAAGAAAACTATTACGTATAAAATAGCGGTTAAAAAGGGATTATTTAGAATATCATACACAAAAACAAATTCATTCATTTTAACTCCAAAAATATATAAATTAAATGTATAAAACAGAAAATACTAATATAAAAAAAAGAATATAATTTTTATAGTTTATAATTATTTCTTAATTTTGTAAAAAAGAAGTGTTGAAAAAATTTTTAATAATTGGAATAGATTAAATAAATGGCAAAAACAACGAATATTCTATTTGTAACAACTGAAGTATATCCGTTTATTAAAGCAGGTGGAATTGCAGATGTATCATATTCATTACCATTGGCATTAAGAGATTTGGGCTATGATACAAGAGTAATGTTTCCTAAGTTCGGGCTGGTATCTGAACGTATGAACCGAATTCACGAAATCAACAGGTTGCGTTGCATTCCTGTCCAAGTAGGTTCAGTAGTGGAAAATGCAAATGTGAAGTCATCTTCAATATTAAAACCCAGAGCAAAAGTTCAAGCATATATAACTACAAATCAAGCATATTTCGATTCTAAAAAGGGTGTTTATAACGACCCAAAAACTGGAAAAGAGTATCCGGACAATGATGAAAGGTTTATTTTCTTTTGTAAAACAGTTATAGAAACTTGTTTAATATTGAATTGGTACCCTGATATTATTCATTGCAATGACTGGCAAACCGCTTTAGTCGCAGCTTATGCCAAAGCAATGTTTGCAAATAAATTTAAAAAGACTAAAATCGTTTTTACCATACATAATTTTTTCAAGCAAGGAGTTTTTCCTCAAAAGACATTCGAAAAAACCGGGTTTTCTAAGGATATAGCTGAAAATTTCGAACATTCAAAAAAATTCAATTTCCTTAAATCAGCACTCATTTACTCTGATTATATTACTACAGTAAGTCCTACTTATGCTAAAGAAATTTTGCAGGAAAAAAAGCTCAGCGGAGGACTTAATTCTTTTCTTATTGAAAAAGAAAGTAAGTTTAGAGGTGTTCTAAACGGTATAGACCCTTATGTA
>DAIOVK010000600.1:0-2156 GCA_036759045.1 Kapaibacterium sp. (SeqCode)
GGTAAACTTATGTCATTTCCATTTAAAATAAAAGTCTTCTTTTATAAGGGGGTTCGGAATGACCAACAAAAGTAGCGATGTCATTGGTAACGAAGTGAAGAACCCAGTTTCTTTTAAAATCAATAAGATAGATTCTTCACATTGTTGCCAATGACATCTTTTTTCAGTCATACTATCAACTTGTTGATAGTATGACTGAAAACAGAATTAAATTATTAGAGCACACCTATAAAAATCACCCCTTATATCAACTCCGTCTTCACCCTCTTCACTGAGGCGCCGAGCGATTCCAATTTCTTATCAATTTTTTCATAACCACGGTCAAGGTGATAAATACGTAAAACCTCCGTTCTGCCCTCGCAGACCAATGCAGCAAGAATAAGCGAGGCACTTGCCCTTAAATCTGAAGACATAACAACTGCACCAGTTAAGCGTTTTCCACCATTAACAATTGCTATATTGTCTGCTAATTCAACATCAGCCCCAAGCCGCCTTAACTCTGGAATATGCTTAAACCTATCTTTATAAATTGTTTCAGTTATTTTCGTGGTTCCCTGTGCCTGAAGCATAAAAGTAAGCCACTGTGCCTGCAAATCTGTGGGCATACCGGGATAAACTGAAGTTGTAATGTCCACTGGTTTTGGCAAATCTTCCATTTCCAAGAGAATAGTATCGTTATTTACGTCAATATTGCAGCCGGCTTCTTCCATTTTTTCAAGAACAGTAGCAAGATGGTATGGATTTACGTTCGTAATTTCAATTTTTCCTTGAGTCATAGCTGCAGCAATTAAATAAGTGCCAGCTTCAATTCTGTCTGGAATAATTTCCTCGTCAACGGGGTGAAGCGAATCGACACCTTCAATTTCAATAATAGAAGTACCAATTCCATCAATTTTAGCACCCATTTTAACGAGCATACGGGCAAGGGCAGTAATTTCCGGCTCTATTGCTGCATTGGAAATCTGAGTTGTTCCATTTGCAAGAGTAGCAGCCATAAGCAGATTTCCTGTAGCCCCAACGCTCGGAATATCAAGGTGAAAGCGGTTTCCCTGTAGTTTTTCAGCTTCAGCGATAACGTAGCCGCTTTCCATACTAATTTTAGCACCGAGTTTTTCTAATCCTTTCAAATGCAAGTCAACAGGACGCGGTCCCCAGGCACAGCCACCGGGTAAAGAAACCTTGGCTCTCCCCCACCTTGCAAGAAGCGGACCCAGTACATAAAACGAAGCACGCATCTTTTTAACATGTTCATAAGGTGCTTCAAACTTGTTGATGTTGCGGGAATCTGCGAAAAGCTCATCACCATTTAATTCGCAGAAAATACCGATTGAACCAAGCAAACGGGACATTGTCCATACGTCAGTCAAATTCGGTGTATTTTTAAAAAGATATGTTCCGGGCGCAAGAATTGTTGCCGGCATCATTGCTAAGCAGCCATTTTTTGCACCAGAAATTTTTAATCTTCCACAGAGCTTATGACCACCTTCTATTACTAATTTATCCATTTCTTTATTTCAATGGTTATCAAAATTTATCATACCAAATTAGCAAATTTTTCTCAAAATTACATTATTTTTAATATGAATTTTTGGTTATTGAAATCCTTAAAATCTGATATTGTTTATTTTCAGAATTTTGTAAACTCTATTTTACTAGTTATACTAAGTATCTGAAATATATAAGATTATAAAAATGTATTTAATTTTTTAAAAAGGCAAAATATACACCTACCCTTACCCCTCATTTTTAGGCTAACGATTATACACATCTTTAAAACGTGCTGCTATTCTACTTATACCGTCAGGGATAAAATATTTGTAACAATGTTTTTATTAGTGTTTTTTATTCCGTAGGAATTAAATATTTAATAGCTTTTTTAATATATAATCCCTACGGGATAAGCATAGTCAAAGGTTATTCTTGTTACAATTATATAATTCCTACGGAATAAATTTTCAATACACTGTTCCTTTTTACTCCCTTTTATACAAGAACTAATATTTGGGTATAATCGTTAGCCACTTGAAATGGGAAAGCGTAAGTTGAATAAATGACTAAAAAGCAAGATTGATTCAGGCAAACGCCAGAATGAATAGAATTGAAGTCATTTGTAACATACCTAAAATATTTTATTTTCTAACCTTTCCATAAAAAAT
>DAIOVK010000601.1:0-2141 GCA_036759045.1 Kapaibacterium sp. (SeqCode)
GCCCCTATTTTAATTATACGGAGTTTATATGATTGAAATTCGTGAATTAAATGAAAAAATACAAAAAGAAAGCGAATTTGTTGACATACTGCTTTTAGAAATGGGCAAAGTCATCATTGGCCAAAAGAAGATGATTGAGAGAATGTTGATTGGTTTGCTTTGCAATGGTCATATCTTGCTCGAAGGTGTTCCCGGACTTGCAAAAACATTAGCGATTAAAACATTGTCTGCTGCAATTGATGCCCGGTTTAGCCGCATTCAGTTTACGCCCGACCTTTTGCCGGCTGATTTGATTGGAACGATGATTTACAATCAAAGGAAAGAAGAGTTTGCTGTCCGTAAAGGTCCGATTTTTGCTAATTTTATTCTTGCAGACGAAATAAACCGTTCACCTGCTAAAGTTCAAAGTGCTTTACTTGAAGCAATGCAGGAAAGACAAGTTACTATTAGCGACCAAACATTCAAATTAGACGAGCCGTTTCTTGTTATGGCTACTCAAAACCCAATAGAACAGGAGGGGACATATCCGCTGCCAGAAGCACAGGTAGATAGGTTTATGCTTAAGTTAGTTATTAAATATCCAACCCGTGAGGAAGAAGTTCAGATATTAAGAGAAAATATTTCCGATACTTTTCCAAAGCCAAACAAAGTTCTTACTCCAGCAGATATTTTAAAAGCTCGTAATTTGGTGAAAATGGTTTATATGGATGAAAAAATTGAGCAATACATTTTGGATATAATTTTTGCAACCCGATACCCACAGGAATTTAAATTAGAAAAACTGCAGCAATTTATTTCTTTTGGAGCTTCGCCTCGTGGTTCTATATTCCTTGCACTTGCTGCAAAGGGATACGCTTTTATTAAAAGACGTGGTTATGTTATACCGGAAGACATTAGGGCAGTTTGCCATGATGTCCTGCGACATAGAATCGGGCTTACTTATGAAGCTGAAGCTGAAAATATAACATCTGAAGACATTATTAACGAAATATTGAATAATATTGAAGTTCCATAATGGATACAAAAGAATTAATAAAAAAAGTTCGTAAAATAGAAATTAGAACCCGCGGTTTATCGAAGCATATTTTTTCCGGTGAATATCATAGCGCTTTCAAAGGAAGAGGTATTGCTTTCAGTGAGGTGCGCGAATATAATTACGGTGATGACATTAGAAACATTGATTGGAACGTTACTGCACGTTTAAATCATCCATTTATCAAAGTATTTGACGAAGAACGCGAGCTTACTGTTATTATTCTTGTTGATTTGAGTAATTCCGGAATGTATGGAACACGAAATCAATTTAAAAAAGAGCTTATTGTCGAAATATGCTCTGTTCTTGCTTTTTCAGCAATGCTTAATAATGATAAGGTCGGAGTTGTTTTCTTTACAAATAAAATTGAGAAATTTATTCCACCCAAAAAAGGAAAATCTCATATTTTGCGTATTATCCACGAAATTATTGATTTTGAGCCACAAGAACAAAAAACAGATTTAACAGAACCATTACGCTTCCTTTTCAACGCGATTAAAAAAAGAAGTATTGTATTTATTCTGTCCGATTTTCTTGCTAATGACTTTGCAGAACCATTGAAAATCACAAATAAAAAACACGATACAGTAGCAATACAGATTTATGACCAACGTGAAAGTCAATTGCCCGATATTGGTATGCTTTATGCACAAGACTCCGAAACAGGAAAATCATCATTAATAGATACTTCAAGAAAAGCCGTTAGAAATCAATACAATAACTGGTGGATAGAAAGGCAGCAATACCTAAACACAACATTTAAAAAATGCAATGTTGATGTTATTAAAATTAAAACTGACGAACCTTACGTTGCTCCTTTGATGAATTTTTTCAAGAAAAGGGGAAGCAGAAGATAAAAATAGAAAGCCATCTGATTAAAAGATGGCTTTGCCAATTTTAGAAAGCTATATTTCTTTTTGTAGAGAGCAGGCATGCCTGCTCTCTACAAATTCAGAAATACTGTTCAAATTCAGAACTTCAGAGTTTAGTGTAATATCCCTTTGAAAACCTGACTATAACATCTTGTCATTTCGAACCCCCAGACAAAGCAAGTGCTTTATTTAAATGGAGATGACATAATTCTTATCAAATTTTTGTGTGAAAGAAA
>DAIOVK010000602.1:0-2140 GCA_036759045.1 Kapaibacterium sp. (SeqCode)
TTAACCTGTTGAAAAAACCTTATTAGTTTATTTTATATAGACTTAATAGATATAGAGTTGAAAAATTGAGTAGCTATGTCATTGGCAACGAAGTGAGGAATCTCAAGTGTAGTGTAAACAATGACTTGTGAGATTCTTCACTGCGCTCCTAATGAACCACTTTGGCATTTATAGCACGTAAATATATGTATTACATACAATTATAATGTATTTATATGTTGACTGAAGTCATCTGATACCAAACCGCTAACTAATAGTGCAAAATCATAATGTCATTTCGAAACGAAGTGAGAAATCTCAAATCTTGTGGTATCATTGACTTGTGAGATTCCTCACTTCGTTTCTGAATGACACAAGATAGTAAGTCTTTTAACCAATTATTACACTAGTAAAAATACCAATGACCGATAACCGATATCTGAAAACTGATTGCCTATAGCTGACAGCCAATAGCAGTCTTCCTCCAGAAAAAACCTACTAATTCCTTTATTTTCTTTACGAAGTGTAGAGTTCTGAATCATATTTATTTTTTAAATAAATTTTTTTTAATTAAGTTTTTTCATTAATTTACAACAAGTTATAATGTAAGTTGCTCTTAAGTATTGAAACGCGGATTCTTTTCAGGATAATAGAATTAATCAGATTGAAATAAATTTTTTAAAAATAGATAAATGGAGGTTATTATGAAATCCACATTTACAGTTTTAGTTTTAATCATTCTTGCTTTTTCTTTTAATTCTCTTAAATCACACGTTTACGACTATGAATTTAGTCAATCAATTGAAACCTTTACTCCAATCACTGGAGGCACAGTTCATGGCACAGACCTAAATAATGATGAATCATTTACTTCAATTCCAATTGGCTTTACATTTAATTATGATGGAACAAATTTTACAACGTTATGTATCAATTCAAACGGATATATTTCTTTAGGTAATTATATTGTTTCTTCAAATTATATTTTAAGAGAGAACATCTGTTGGATAATTGCAGCATTAAATGCAAATTTGATTGCAATACCTGAACTTGGGCAACTGATGACATTAACCGAAGGAGAAGCTCCGAACAGAGTTTGCACAATTCAGTGGCTGAATTATCAATCTTTTTTTTGGGAAGGTTCCGAGGGCATTTTCAACTTCCAAATCAAACTTTATGAAACTTCAAATAAAATTGAAATTAAATACGGAAGTTTTAATACAAGCAGAGATAATTTTTTTCAGGTTGGGCTTTTAGGTTGTAATGAGACGTGGAGCAGAAGGTCACGCTCTGTTCCCGATACAGGTAACTGGGCAAACTCTGAAGAAGGAACTGAGGTTTCCAATTGTTACATTGGAACTGGAATAATCCCTCCGGAAGGTTTAACATACCGATATGAAAGAACCAATATGGAAATCATTTCAAGCACTACTGTTCAATACACAAAGAATACTGGACCTGGATTTACTAATCAACAGATTGTTGAAGTTAGGGTCCTGGTTTCTGGCACTTTAAATCCTTTAAATATTTCCAGTTTCACTTTTAATACAAATGGAACAAGTTCTGCTTCTGATATAGTAAGTGCAAGATTATTTTATTCTAATTACCTGTTTGGCAGTTATTACTCTGATTTATTCACGCCAAAGAATTTTAATACAAATTATACTTTTGGAAATATTGTCCAGAATCCAGACGGAACATTTACTATATTGGGCAGTAGAACGCTTAAAAAAGGAATGAATTGCTTTTGGTTAGTTTATAATATATCACAGGATGCAACGATTGGTAATTATGTCGATGCTGAATGTGAATACTTTGTATGCAATAGTAATGAAATATACCCGGATACTATCTCACCAGCAGGAGCAAGACAGATTTCCGGACCTCTTAATGGAAATTATACTGTAGGTGCTGGTGGTGATTTTGCAAACCTCACTGAAACATTTAGTTGTATCAATATTTTGGGCTTAGCTGGAAATACTACTTTAACTGTGACTAGCGATATTACAGAACCCGGAACAGTTTATATAAAAGACTGGCGGAACTTCGGTAATGGAAACTGGACTATTGATATAAAAACAAATGGTTACTGGACAATAGAAAGTGATTTGGCGGTTGATGGCGTTATTTGCATTGATGGTGCTGATAGCATTACTATTGA
>DAIOVK010000603.1:0-2121 GCA_036759045.1 Kapaibacterium sp. (SeqCode)
ATACGATCCTTTTAAATTATATAATAAGGTTTCTTAAGAATTGTTACACTAGCTAACCATAAATTCTGTGGAGAAAAGCCACTCATCTCCGGAAATGATATTTTTAAATCTTTTGAAAGCATTTCTACTACAGATTTTCCCCAGCCAAGTAGCTCTTGTTTCTCTACAATAGTTTTGCCAATATACCAGTACAAACTTATTAATGCACGATTTACAGCTTTTGATGCTTGTATTCTACTTTCGATTATTTTATTTTTTATTTCTAATAAAAATAATCCATACTCATTCAAATCTATATTTAGAATGTCTGGTTTATCTTTTATAATTATTTTGCTTGAATCTTTCATATCTTCACCAATTGTTATTTAATTACATAATTCAAATTAAAAATGTTTATAAAAAAATATAATATTTTTCTTTTCCTAAGCCCTTACACCTCTATCAATTTATTCTTAACTGCAAAAAGAACAAGCTCTGCTGAATTTTTTAATTTCAATTTTTGTAAAATATGATTCTTATGCGTGTCAACTGTTTTTATGCTAATGAATAATTTATCGGCTATTTCTTTATTTGTAAGTCCACTTGCAACAAGCTTCAATATTTCAATTTCCCTTTGGGTCAATTCTTCTTTTTCCATCAAACTATGCTCGAATTTGAATTTGTTGATAAAATTCTTGAAAAAATATTCTGAAATATCACGGCTAAAGTATTGTTTTCCTTCGTGAATAGCGGTTACTGCCTCAACCAATTCCTCAAAAGAACTGTCTTTAGGTAAGTAACCGTCGGCACCCGCTTTTACTGAATTTAATACAAACTCTTCTCCAGTATGCATTGAAAGAATAAGAATTTTAATTTCCGGAAATCTTTCTTTTAGCTTTTTAGTTACTTCTATTCCTGAAATACCTTTCATAGTAATATCAGTAATAATCACATCTGCTGTAGTCTTTTCAGCTAATAACAACAATTGTTCACCAGATTTTGCAGTTCCTACAATTTCTATATTTTCTGCTTCCGAAAGTAGAGAAACAATGCCATCAAGAAAAATTTTATGGTCATCTGCTAAAATTATTTTAATTTTTTTCATATTGAACTGGTATAGTTATTTGAATTGTAGTTCCTTGATTTATAATAGAATTAATAAGTAAACTGCCATTTAATAATTTTGTTCTTTCAAGTATATTCTTTAAACCATTTCCACTTTTATTTAAAGTCGAATCAAAACCCATTCCATTGTCTTTAACTATAATATTTAAAGTATCGTTTTCATTAAAAATTTTGATTTGAGCTTCTTTTGCTTCGGAATGTTTTATGATATTATTCATAAGTTCCTGAATTATTCTGAAAATATAAATTTGTTTTTTTTCATCTAACTTTATATCTTCTAAATTATTGCAGAAAAAATCAAAACTAATTGAAGGATTTTGCAAGGAATCGCGACACAGTTTTTTTAATCCTTCCGCTAAACCAAAATTTGCAAGAACGGTAGGCATTAAATCGTTTGATATTGTCCGTATTTCGGCAATTGTGTTTTTGATTAATTCTATAGCTTCTGCAATACTGCTAATATTTTTTTCATTTGAAGATTTCTTTGCTTGTTCCAATTTCATCTTTACAGCGAGAAGCATCTGCCCCAAACCATCGTGCAAATCTCTTGATAGTCGCTGCCTTTCATTTTCCTGAGCATCAATGACTGTACTAATTCGTAAGAGTTTGTCTTGCTCAATTTGCTTTGATTGAATTGAAAGTTGCTCCGCCATATTGTTAAAAGAATCAATTAATTCGCCAATTTCATCATTATTCTTATTGTTAACTCTGATGTCGTAATCGCCTTTACTTATTTTAGTTGCTGCATCTCTTAGCATAATAATTGGGGTTGTGAGTTTTGTACTTCCAAAGTAAACTAAACCAAAAATAAATATAGATACTATTAAGCAAAGCAATATTATACTATTCCTTAAATTGTAAATTGGTTCCAATGCTTCTTCTTTGTCTATTTCTGCAATAACTGCCCATTTTAAATTATTATAATTAAAAGGTGCATAAGAAGATAATACATCTATATTCCTGTAATCTTTAATAATTTCAGTTGCGAGAATAAAGTAATAAAAGAGATTTGTGAAC
>DAIOVK010000604.1:0-2121 GCA_036759045.1 Kapaibacterium sp. (SeqCode)
GAAAAATATAACTCCCCCATCAAACCATTTCCACGAGCTAAAGCTCGTGGCTATTTATTTCAAATCCATTAGGATTGAAATCTTAATAGCAAAAATATAAAAAAAATGAAAAACTCCGTAGGAGTGATATCATCTCTATAAGATTTTTTCGTGTGCTTTTTCATATCTATTACGATAACGCAACTACGTTGTTTTTTTTCAAAGATGGACTCCACTTTTTGAAATTGGAGTCCATCTTTTTCTCATCTTTTGCTTGAATAAAAAAAACTCCTTCCAAAGTTCAACTTGGGAAGGAGATTATGATTTAAAGTTGGATTCTGACATCCCTCAGAATGACATCTTTTACTTCCGCACGAGTTTCTCGGAGCTTTGCGAAAGTTCAGAAATGTCGGAAACTTTTATTCACTGACCTCAATTAAGTCGTCTGCCGGCATATCTCTCATACGATACCCAACTCCGCGGATACTTTGAATAAGCGGTTTAGAGCCGTCTTCATTCTCAATTTTTGTGCGAAGTCGCTTAATATAAACGTCAATAATATTTGATTCAGGGTCAAAATTGTGTTTCCAAACATGCTGAGTAATTGTGCTTCGACTAAGAATTTTGTTTTTATTTCTCATTAAGTATTCCAAAAGAGAATACTCCTTAGTTGTAAGTTCAATTTCTCTTCCGAAGCGAAATGCAAAGTGAGAAACAGTATCAAGGACAAGGTCTGCACATTGGAGTTTTGTTGTCTTCTCCGGACTTAATCTACGCAGAATGGAACGGAGACGGGCAGCGAGTTCCTGAAAACTAAATGGTTTAGGCAGATAATCGTCAGCACCTAAATCCAAGCCCTGCACCCTGTCTTCTGTTGTTCCTCTAGCAGTCAACATAAGAATTGGGGTTGTAATACCGGCAGTTCTTAATTCACTTAAAACAGTAAAGCCATCTTTTCCCGGTAGCATAACATCAAGCAAAATCGCATCGTATTGGTTATTCATAGCCATTTCTAAACCGGTGATTCCGTCATTTGCCACTTCGACTCCATAGCGTTCTTCTTCAAGACCACTTCTTATGAAACTTGCTACTTTACGTTCATCTTCAATTACGAGTATTTTCATTTAAACCTCAATAGTTTTTTTTCTCAAATTAAGAAAAAAACTTATTATTTTCTAATAAAAAGTGGATAAACTTCAATATATCCGCTTGAAAGTTCAAGAGAAATATAATACATTCCATTCGCAGCATATGAGCCATCCCAAATAGTGCCGTCCCATCGGTCGCAGTAGGCAATATTAGTTAAACGGGGCTCATTCTTTACCGGCTCCGCTACTATTCTGTTGTTCTGGTCGTAAATTCTAATTGTTACGTTTGCTTCTTTTGGAACAGAATAAACAAATTCTACCTTTTCCTTAAATGGATTAAATGGATTTGGTGCTACTATTTGTATATATCTGGTTTTGTAAATCTTCCTAAATTCAGAATGACTAATGCAGGAGTTTTCGCAGCACAAAGTAACAATTACGCTGTCCGGGGCTTCTATAGGAACATTTATAGGAACATTCCAAACAAAGCTTCCGCTTAAAGCAGCAGTTCTTCCCAGCATTATATAACTTTCGCCACCATCAAGCGACATTCCAACTGAAATAGTATCGCAGGGAAATTCAAACTTATTTGGATCCCAGGTGATTGTTTGTGATGGGTCTGCTGTTTGGCTTGTATCAATTTTTAAGTCAATTATTCTGGCGGGTAAAATGTAAACGGGAATTATTTCTACTGTATCTAAAACTCCAGCTGTCCAAATAAGGGTTTGAAAATATGCCTTGTTGCTGTCTATTGGTTCAAAGCAATTAAACATTTTTAAGCAGGGAACTTCAGCTGAAAAATAAAAACTGCCATCAGGAAGCACGGCAGTTACAGCAAGCTGAGTCCAGGAAATACTGTCAATGCTTATTTCAATGCCAATTGAATCCACGCAGGATGTTGTTCCCTGAATAATCAAATCATCGCCGGTATAAATTTTTGAATAGGGAGCAAAAGAATAATATAAATCCGGTAACGAAATTCGCAATATAGCTGTTGAATCGCTTATTCGCTCTGGCCTTTCGCTGCTTTGTATTAAAAACCGACCTTGCTTGC
>DAIOVK010000605.1:0-2120 GCA_036759045.1 Kapaibacterium sp. (SeqCode)
TGGTGATGCTGGAGGTAATGGATTTACTGGTGGAGGTCCCGGCGGACGGAACAGCTCTGGAAATCCTTTTTCAAGCGATTATCAAAATATAAAAGGAACCGGAACATTTAGCAATGGTGGAAGTTTAAATAATGTTATTGCTCCAGCTTTTGCATGGTATGAAGCTTCCGGTGGAGGCACAGGCCACCCGTTTGGATTATCCGGAAATGGATGTAGTGACGGTGGAGCTTGCAATCCTCCCGGTGGCTTTGGCGGTGGAAGCGGTTACCAACAAAATCAAAAAGGTGGCTCTGGTGGATATGCCAGTGCCGGTTCAAACTCCAATGTCGGAATAAATACTGGAGGACAAATCGTTGGAAATCTAATGGGAGTTCCGCTTGCAGGCGGCTCTGGTGGCGCAAGTGGTAATCCACAAGGTATGAATGAATGCTCCGGCTCCGGCGGTGGAGGTGGCGGTGCTATTCTTATTTTTGGAAATACTATACAAGGTCTAAGCTTGTATGCTAACGGTGGAGATGGTGGAAGCGGAGATGGCAATGGTGGAAGTGGCTCAGGTGGATTAATTGCTGCTTTTGCCAAACAATCTATTTTCAGTGTTGCTTCTTATGTTTTGGGTGGAACTAATGCAACAACTACAGGAGGCGCCGGGCGTGTTCGTGCAGATGCTATGCAATCCACTTCTTATAATTATTTCCCTACCGCAATCGCTTCTTCTTATAAGGGTTTTGCAAGTGATACAAGCCATTATATTGAAAGAATTCATACTATTCAGGGAAGCAAAGAAGCAGCAAGAATTCTTAATGCCTATATAAAACCAGAAAATGGCGATTGGACTTTAGTTACTTTAAACCAAACAAATAGCAATTGGACTGCCAACTTAGATTTGAATTATACTACCGATACTCTCTTCTATTTCGTCGTCCTTCAGGATGTAATCAATCCAATAACTGCAATATATCTAAATGAGCCAATGAGAATTCTTTCTCAATCTGCTGCAAATATTTTAATCATTAAAAAAATGCCGGAAATCGCTGGCGATTCTGTTGCAACTTTCCAAATAGCAAATTGCGAAGGTTCATTTAAGGACACCACTATTTACATAAGAAACAATGGTAATAGCCCGCTTACTGTTAATTTTGACCAAAGCAGTTACTTATATGGAAATCGTGGTTTTCAGTTGATTAGTCCGAATACTGAAGTTACTATACAAGAAAATGGATCCGTTCCAGTTACTTTAAGATATACATATCAAACCGGGCAAAGTGGAACAATTACAGATTCTCTTTATATTCCAAATTCCAGTCCGAACAAAGACCCTTGGGTAATTAAACTTGTTGCTAACATTGAAGATATTAATTTAGAGGTTTTTGATGTAACAATCACTAATCCTGTTACCAGTATAGATTTTGGCTTAAGATGTATTGGAGAGCAATTCGAAAATCAGGTAGTGCTTCGTAATAACTCTAATTTAACCTTGAATTTATCTGACCCGGTAATTAATCCAGTTGCAGGTTTCGATTATGAAATTCTGGGTGAACGGATTCTTCCACCTAATGATACTTGTTTAATAAATATAATATTTAATCCAACTCAGGAAATTAACTATAATTCTTCTTTAACTTTTAGTGTTGATGAATGTGTCACTTATACAAAACAAGTTAATTTAACTGGAATTGGGCATATAGCACGTTTCGATTTATCAACAGACCAAATTGACTTAGGGAATATTTGCAACAATGATACTACTTTTTTCAGTTTATTTGTAAAAAATAATGACTTATTCTTAGTCAATATAAACAATTTAAGTTTAAATTTACCAAACAGTAGCTATACAATTGAAAAGAATCAGATTTTACCAAACGATTCTTCAGAAATTATTATAAAAATCGTTGCTTCCGGGATTGGTAATCTTCAGGGAAAAATCTATATTAGTTCAGATGGCTGCGGACTCTTCACAGATTCACTTAACATAACTGCAAATGTAGTCGAAACTAATTTGGAAATTGTAAATATTGAGCCATTCGGTCCAGTCCGCATTGGGCAAAAAGACACTATTACAGTTACATTAATAAACAATGGCAATGCTGCTGCTTATATCAGAGATTATCCCGTAGTAAATC
>DAIOVK010000606.1:0-2118 GCA_036759045.1 Kapaibacterium sp. (SeqCode)
TAGATTCTGACATTCGTCAGAATGACACTTTTACTTATGTCATCTCTATTATAATAAAGCTCTTGCTTTATCAGGGGGTTCAAAATGACAAGCATACGAAATAGCAAACTACGAGGCATCAGGAGTTCTTAGATTAACAATTATTCGAATTCATCAAATAATTTTTGTAAAAAATATAACAATAATTTTTAAAATTCAATGAAATATACTTAATAATCAAATAAATAGAGATTAATTTTAAATATATTATTATTCAGAAATATATAAATTTTGTTTTTAATAATTTTTTTCATATTTTGTTTTTTATAAATTTTTAAAATATTGTTAAAGAATTATAAAAAAATTATTAAAAAAATAAATACAAAAAAGGGAAGTAAATTACTAAATGAATAATCAAGGAAATTCAAACATAATATATAAGAATAACGAAGAGAAGTTGTATTCCTTACTTCAATCAATACCTGATTTGCTATTTCTGTTTACTCCAGATGGAAAAATAATCGCTTATCATTCAACCAATTATGATAGATTATTTTTACCACCGGAAAAAATTATAGGAGCAAATTTAAGAGACATTCCAATCGAAAAAAAGTATATTGATGAAATATTTTTAGCAGTAGAAGAAACGATTAAGACAGGTGAGGTGATTTTAGTTAATTACTCTTTTGTTTTTAATGACCAGACCAGCTATTACGAAGCCAGAATTATTGCAAATAATCAGAACGAAATATTTGCAATAATCAAAGAGATTACAGACTTAGTAGAAATTGAAAAATCTTTTTACAAGAATTTAGATGTTTATCAGGAAAATTATTCTACAATAACTGAATCAATAATTATTATAAATGAAAGAGATGAAATAACTTTTTGGAACGATGCTGCATCTGATACTTTTAATGTTACTAAAGAAAATGCTATCGGAAAAAATATTTATAGTATTATTCAATCCCAAGAATTTAAAAAGAAATTTGAGAATTTTATTGAAATTATTCAAAAAAATCAATTTAATGATGATATTACAGATGAATTTGAAATTAATATCTTGAATAACAAAAATATCACTTCTCAATTAATATTTAACCTTTCAAAAGTAAGACTAAGCGAAAAACAGCACATTCTTATTATGGTTAAAAATCTGACAAACATCAATCTGCTCCAGAATAAATTCAACCAGAAGATTAATGATAACCAAAAATTCAGTAACGCACTTACTAAGCTTTTTAATTTAAACAATGATAATTTCGATGAACTTTTAAATAATGCTTTAAGTATTGACTGTAACACTTTAAACATTGAACGTGTTGGACTTTGGCTGCTTAATGAAGATAATTCCTTATTAGTTAATAAAGCTACATGGGTTAATTCAAAGCAAAAAATTATCTATGAAGATTCTTGTGAAATATCTAAAATTAAATGCTATTTTGACTATTTTTCGAGTAATCGAATAATTGCTACTGAAAGTATAATCGAAGAAGAGAGATTTGATTGTATTGAAGATTACTTAAACAAAAACTATATTTTTTCCAAATTAGATGCAACTATAAAGATTTCAGGAAAAATAACAGGAATTCTTACTCATGAACACATCAATACAAAGAAATTCTGGACTCAGCAAGAAATAGAGTTTGCCTCTTCTGTTGCTGAAATGATTTCCTTGCATTTAGAAGCTAATTTAAGAAAGAATACTGAACAAAAATTAAAAGAAGCAAATGAAATCATTGAAAAAGTCTTTGAATTATCTCCATTTGGTATAATTATAGTCAATAGTAATGGTAAATTAGCTTCTATTAACGAAAAAGTCTTTGAATTTTTCAATATTCCAAACGAATTATACACAAATAAGCAATATGATGAAATCTCTCAAATTATTAGAGAACAAGTTGGGAATACAAAGTTTGAAAGTAATAATCCAATGAAATATGCTTTAGATAAAAGAACTGATATAATCTATGATTCAATTGAGACTAAATACGGAAAGCAATTTGAATGTTATATTTCACCGATGATTAATAAAGATAATATATATAGTGGAGCTGTGCTTTTCCTGGAAGATGTAACTAAATATACAAAATTTCAATAGTAATATTTGGGACTGGTGTAATAATTCATTAAAAACCT
>DAIOVK010000607.1:0-2108 GCA_036759045.1 Kapaibacterium sp. (SeqCode)
ACTAGAAAATGGCTTACCAGATGATTTGACTGGTGAAGGGGTAATTGTAGGAATAATAGATTCTGGTTTTGATTATACTCATCCAGCTTTTTTAAATGAGGCAACAGAAGAACTTAGAATTAGCAGGGTTTGGGAGCAAAAAAACGAAGGAATTCCTCCTTCGGATTTTAGTTATGGTAGTGAATATGTTGGCGAGTCCGCTATTCTTTCAAGGCAGCACGACCAAAGTGAAGCATCTCATGGTAGCCATGTTGCATCGACAGCTGCCGGAATCGGTTACGGAACAAACGGACTTTACCGCGGAATAGCTCCTGATGCTGAAATTGTCCTTGTTGCTTATTACTGGCCTGAGCAAACAAAATTGTCTTCTACTCATACCAATATTCTTGATGGATTGAAGTATATTTTTGATTATGCAAAAAGTCAAAATAAACCGGCAGTTATTAATATGAGCTTAGGCACACACATGGGACCTCATGACGGTTCAACTCTTTTTGATATTGCCTGTGATAGTATTCTAGGTCCGGGAAGAATTTTTGTTAAATCAGCAGGTAACAATGGTCAAAATATTATTCATTTCAAGTATGAATTTGACAGTAATGATACAATTTGTCATACTTTTGCTACGAAAAGATTTTGGTCTTCGTATAATCTTTTAGATGCATGGGGAACAGCTGGAAATGACTTTTGCATAAATGTTACTTTATATAATGACACATCAGACATCGTAATTGATGAGACTGGTTTCGTTTGTGCAAGTTTAGATGAGCCAGTTGATTTATATTTATATGATGAAGCGAATAATTCGTGTAAAATCGAATTCTCTCCATCTTATGAAGAACTAAATGGCAATCCCCGGATTAATTTAAAAATAACAAATAAAACAAGCTATCAAACTCTACTTTCAATAAAATCTTACGTCGGAACAGTCCAGATTTGGAAAGACAGCTATACCGACTCTTCTCCTTTCAGTAGATTAGACAAAGAGTGGGCAACAGACGGAGACAATTCCTCAACAATCAGTGAGCCGGGTAATGGAAAAACCATAATTACCTCTGGCGCTTTTGTTTCCAAAGATTCTTATTTAAATTTAGAAAATAAAATGCAATTCGAAAACCAAATTTTAGGTGATATTGCATCTTTTTCAAGTCTTGGACCTACCGGAGACGGAAGAATTAAACCAGATATTTGTTCTCCCGGTTCTACTATTATCGCTGCTGTAAATTCTTTCGATGATGGGTTCACTGAAAATGGCTGGTATTGGTCTGATGTTGCAGCAGCAACCGGGGGGAAGTGGTATTATGCCTCTATGTCCGGCACTTCTATGTCTGCTCCTGTTACAACCGGCTCTATTGCTTTAATGCTTCAGGCAAATCCAAAGCTCACTCCGCAAAATATTAAAGATATCTTTAAAGAAACTGCTACTAGAGATAGTTATACCGGCTCAATTGCTACTACTGCAAGCAATATTTGGGGTTGGGGAAAAATGAATTTATTCGAAGCTATTAAATATATTTATCATATTAGTTCAGCTTCTTCAACTTATAAGGAAAGTAAAACAAGTGTATTTCCAAATCCAAACAATGGAAATTTTTATCTGAATATAAATGAAATTTCCAAAAGCAACTTTGATATTTCTGTTTTTAATTCAATTGGTGAAAATATATATTCTAAAAATTATAACATTAATGAAATTAATGGTATTATTCCTCTAAACCTGAATTTCTTATCTAATGGAGTTTATTATTTAAAAATAAATAGCAAAGATTTTCAGCAAATCTTTTCATTTGTTGTTGAAAAATAAGCATAAAAAAATCTGTTTATTTGCTTTATCATGGGGTTACCATTGACATCTTTAAGCGTCATTCTGGCGTATGCCAGAATCCATATTGCTTTTTAGTCATTAGTCATTAGTTGTTAGTAAAAATACTAATGACTAATAACAAATGACTAATAACCTAAAAAACTATTTTTAAGATGGATTCTGACATCAGTCAGAATGACACTTTTAGTGATGTCATCTCCATTTAAATGAAGGACTTCCTTCGTTTTGGGGTTCGAAATGACACCTTTTCTGGGTAATTAGCGCAATTGTTCTTTACGAGACA
>DAIOVK010000608.1:0-2103 GCA_036759045.1 Kapaibacterium sp. (SeqCode)
GCTTATTTTATATAGACTTAATAAATATAGTATTGAAATATTTTGTAGCGATGTCATTGGTAACGAAGTGAGAAATCTTAAAGTCTGTAGTAGCAAGGAGTTGTGAGATTCCTCGCTGCGCTCGGAATGACAGATTATATTACCATTATTGTTAACGGTTTGGTATTAGTTACTCATTTCTCTCTGTTAGAAGATGATTTCACTCCGTCAGAAGAACGTTTTTTCTCCATAACCAAGTTTAAATGAGAAATAGAGAACAAAATGAAGATGAACTCCACGCTTGAAGTGGAGTTCATCTGATTTACTTTTTGACAAAATAAAATTTTACTTCTCTATAATCATCATTGTCATTGCAGTTTGACTGCCGGAACGAAGTACTACTGTATAAGCACCGCTTGTCAAACCACTTGCATCAAAAGCAACTTTGAATGTACCAGCTTTATAAAAACTACTATTCACCTTTGAAACAATTTTTCCGTCTAATGCATAAATTAAAATTTCTGCATTTCCATCATTTTCCAAACTAAATTCAAAAAAAGTAGAATTTGAGACTGGATTTGGCGTATTGCTTATTTGCATAACTAATTGTTCAGCACCCTCAATTACCCCTTTTGCATTATAAATGGCATTTTGAGAATAAACTAATTCATCTAAATCTTTATTTGAAATCATTTCATTTATTTGATAAAGATTTAAGTTGACAAGTTCATTTGTTTTTGGGCTAAAAAGTTTTACAAATAACAAATCACCATCGGCAGCAGCTTCTTTTTTCTCTGTAAGGAAATCGTCTCCCCAGATATTAACGGCTGCAACACCTCCACTTAGATACGCACTTCCGATTAATTCATTATTTTTAGTGAAAACTGCAACTTCACTTCCATCGGCAGCATTTATTTGAATTAAAAGTGATGCCGAATTGCCTGTTGGAGTTAGATTTGGAATGAGATACTGGACAGAAGGAGTAACATAATCATAAAGTAAAGACTTTTGAGCATTATTTGCCGGATATGTCAGTTCCGATGCAGTGTTTAAATATAAGAAATAACCTTCACCTGCCGAGAGATTACCCAAACTGTTGATTCCCCAGGAAGGAATATAAAGTCCGCCAGCATTATTTTTTGCAAGGAATAAAGAAGTTCCTATGCTTGCAAATGCTTGTACTGGAGACATTGCATTATTGCGAAGATAAGAAGTCAAATTCCATCCCTGAATTAAATCAATAGGAGTTTCTTCGGGAATAACAGTAGTTCCTGAAATTTCTAAAACTGCTGAATTTAGCATATTAACCTGATAGCCGTGAGCTATATTCCACTCTCCAATATCGTTAATATTGAAAGCCGGAATGTATGTTTGACCAATACCATTTTTTACTAAATTGACATTTGTAACAATTTCAGAAAAAACGCCTGGCATTAGAGGAGCTTCCGGATACATATAGCTCGAAATAATGTTCCAGCCAGAATTTAACTGAATTATTTGTGATGTGGAACTTTCAGGAATAGTGTACCAAAAGCCGAATTTACCTATAATATCGTTATTTTGGACTATTCCTACAATAGCTTGCCCTAAAGTCGAATTCAATTTTAGTGCGGAATTGGAAACAGCTTTTCCGCCATTTCCGAATACACTTCTTTGAAGTATATACTGGCTTTGCGCTTCATTAATTATAATTAATGAAAATATAAGTATTAGAGAGAATTTGATTATTTTTTTCATATTAGTATCCTTTTATTTTTTTGAATCATTATTTTGAAGGAGTTGTTTGATTAGCATTAATTCATTTTGTAATTCATCAATTTTTTTGTTTAGTTTTTCATTTTCTTTTACTAGTTCCTGAACTGCTTTAATTGTAATTATTTGTGAATTGTAAGTATCAATCTGTAAAATTTCCTGATTAGTTCCGTTTAATAGTTCTCCGCTTCCTTTAACGGATTCCGGGAAAACCTCCTGATATTCCTGTGCTATAAAATTGTAGTAATATTTATTTTCAATAAATGGATGTAATTTGATATATTCTGGTGTATATTTAAATTTCACTGGTCTTAATTTCATAAGTAAATCAATGGAATTATCAATATCAAATATATCGGTTTTAATTCTTCT
>DAIOVK010000609.1:0-2103 GCA_036759045.1 Kapaibacterium sp. (SeqCode)
ATCACTAAAAAGAGATTCCTTCTTTCTTTAAAATAAGGTTTGAAGTAATTCTGCCGGATTCGTAAATTGTAGGCAAACCACTACCGGGGTGAGTACCACCTCCAACAAGGTAACAGTTTTCAAATTCTTCAAATTCGTTATGAGGACGGAAATAGAGCATTTGTCCTAAATTATGTCCGAGATTGAAAGTTGCACCGTTATAAACATCTAATTGGTTTTGCCAGTCATCTGGTGTGAAAATTTTTAATTCTTTAATATGAGAGCGAATATCATTCATTTTGGCTTTTACCTCAAGCATTCCCAGCAATTTTTCTTTATAATCTTCTTTATGTTTATTCCAGTCAATACCTCCAGTAGTATTCCCAATCGGAACAAGAATATAGACAGATGAGTGTCCAACAGGAGCTAATGTTTTGTCTATAACGCTGGGATTATGAAGATAAAAAGAAGGGTCTTCCGGAAGAATTGAATTTGCAACAATTTCTTCAACGTTTTTCCTGTAATCATTAGCAAAAAAAATGTTATGATGGTTAATATTTTCGTAGATTTTATCAAGTCCTATATAAAGCATAAAAGTAGAACAGGAATATTTCATTTTTGCTAATTTTTTATTTGTATATTTATTTCTGTATTTTTCATCAACTAATTTCGTCATAGATTGGGCAAAATCAGAATTAATAATAACATAATCAGCATAAATTTCATCACCATTTTCTAATTTAATCCCCTTAGTTGTATTTGATTCAATAATTAAATTTTGTACAGGTGAATTTAAATGAATTGTACCATGGTTTTCGTTAACAACTTTAGCCATAGCTTGAGATAGCTGATTTAGTCCTCCTTCAATATGAAAAACCCCACCGCCATGCTCAATAAAAGATAATATACTAAATAGCCCGGGGGCTTCCCAAGGGGACATACCAATATATTTTGCCTGAAAAGTAAAACATAGTTTTAAAGTATCGTCATCAAAATATTTCCCAAGCACATCGAACAAACTATTATTAATATCTAAATAGGGGAGAGCATATAGCAATCTAACGGAAAGATAATCACTTAGTTTTCCATAAGGAATCTCCAGGCAGGGAATAAGCTTGTTGTATTTCTTTTGCTCTCTTTCCATATATTTTAAATAACCATCTGAACTACCGGGGAATACTCTTTCTATTTCTTCAACTATTAATTTTGTGTTTGTTGATGGAACAAAAGTCTTGTCTGCAAAAACTAACTTATACATTGGTTCTAATTCAATTACCTTAACGTAATCTTCTAAATCCCGATTACATTGTTTGAAAGTTCTTTCTAAAACATCTTTCATAAGGAAGAAAGTAGGACCTATATCGAATTTGTAATTTCCTAATTGGAAAAATCCATTTCTTCCGCCGACAATATTTCTTTTCTCGAATATTTGAACGTCAAATCCCTTTTGTGATAGTAGCATACCAGCAGTTAGTCCTCCTGGACCTGCTCCAATTATTATAACTTTCTTTTTCTGCATATCAATTTCTTCTAATTATTTATTCATATTTATTTTGATTAATAATTGACTTTTATTTATTAAGAATTTAGCATCTTCAAAATCTGGTGGCCCAAAACTTCCCTTAGCATCATTTGAAGCACCGAAACTTTCTTTAGGCATACCAAGCCAGTTAGTATTTAATTCATCGTCATCATTTTCATCATGATGGACTATAACTGCATATTCACCATAAGGTATATTTTCGATGAACTGAGTTACTTTTTTGTCTTTTATTGGAACAATAAATTTATAAGAAGCTTTATTGTATTTATCTGGAAAAGCTTTTTTGTTTTCTTTGGAAAAAACAGATATTCTTGCTTTTCCTTTATTATTTGAAAAACCAAAAATTTCAATTTTCAAATTACATTTTGCATCCTGCGAGAAAGAATTAAAAGAAAACATTGATAATACAAAAATTAAAACAATTAATAATTTCATATATTAATCTTTTAAATTATAAAATTTATAATCTACAAATTATTTTGAATAAAAAAAAATTTTAAACATAAAAGATTTTCTAAAAAATTATTGAAACATAATTTAATAAAAGAGTATAATAAATATGGAAAGAAGTATATGTAAAA
>DAIOVK010000610.1:0-2101 GCA_036759045.1 Kapaibacterium sp. (SeqCode)
ATGATAATGGTATTGTTTTTTACAATTTTTTTCATTGCAAAAAAAGATTATTTCTCGCTCGGAGCTATATACATCGGTTTCTTTGGTGGATTGCTATTTGGTTCCTGGACAGTTGCAATTATAATACCAATACTTTATTTTGTTTTCTTAATTATCAGCAAAGTAAATACAAAAATAAATATAAAACAACTGCTCATTATTTCAACTTATTGCTTGGTTACATTCTTATTAGTTTACTTTACATTTCCGAACATTCATTTCGCTGGAATTGTATTTACAAGGATTTTATACTGGGTAATCAATTCATTTGGAACGCTTTATTACGCAGCATTTGCAACTTTTGGATTATTCCTGCTTGGGTTTGCAATATTATTCTACAGATTAATCAATAATGGTCTTGAGACCACTGAAACACCTATTAGTCAAGATGGCTATATTTCAAAGAAATCGACTTCATTTTATATAAAAAAATTATTAGATAAACCAGAAGACACAGCACTCTTTTTCTATTTAGTTTCTGCTGTCTTCCTGTTTTTTATAACAAAAACCACAACAGAATTTTCATTGAGCCATTATCGGGCAGACCACTTTTTCTATGGACGGTATATTGAAGCATTCATGGCTCCTATTATTGCCTTCGGAGCTTACAGTTTATTTGAATCAAGTTTCAAAAGGTATTTTATCTCTTTTTCTGCAGCTGTAATTACTTTTGTTATTATTACCGCAAGTTTGGTTTTTAACTATGGAAATATTATAGACATTGAAGTAGATTTCAGAAGTTGTCTCAGTTTCTTCGTTTTGCGAGGTCCTTTCGGAAATATTAATTTAATACTTTACGCTGCTATTTCATTCATTATTTCTTTAATCTTTCTTTATCTTATTAGAAAAAAATTATGGCTCGGAACTTGGTTCCTTTCTATTGGTTTTATTGCAATAACTTTATTTACATATCAATATGTAATTGTTTATCATCAGGAAGAAAAGCAGTACCGCACCCAGTTAATTGATGTAATGAATGAAATAAATCCAAGTGAAACAATATATTACGACAGAGCTGTAAGGAATAGCTTTTCAGCAAATAGCTTACAATATGTTTTTTTACTTCAGGATAGAAAATTCAGGTTTAATAATACTTCAGATTTAAAAAAATCGGAAGTTAATTATCTTGTTTCTACATCAAGATATATTAATTATAAGAAAGATGCTATTCTGCTTGGAATAGAGCAAAGCGGCGAAGATTACCTTTGGCTCAATCCTTCTCCAATGCAGGACAGCATTAGAAAAACAAAAATGCCTTCATACAAAAATCTTGATTTAACAAAAGATTTTGTCGGTGGTGTTTCTAAAAAAGGATTTTTTAAAGATAGCTGGGTGAACGGTAAAGCTGAAATTTCCTTTCCATTTAAAGAAACTGATTCTACTTTTAAAATAAAATTAATTATAGGTTCTTCTGATGAAAAGCCCCATAATCTAATTTTATGGCTTAACGACCAGGAATATTTTAATCAAAATATAAACAAAGGGGTATGGGAATACACCTTAAACCTTAAGTTAAAGGAATTTCAAAAACATTATCATTATAAATTTTTCAGTGACTTAACAAAAGATACTGATAACCGTTTGAATGGCATTAAATTGATTTCATTTATGCTCATTGATACAAATCTTAATAAAAATGAATTTAATACTGAAGACGAATTGGCAGGTAATCAATCAATAATCGCTCCGGATATTAAAATTTTTGCAAGAAGAAATATTGATTGGTCTTTATTAAAATTAGCTGCAAACGATACAGTACGTATTCCTGTAACAATTAAAAATGTAGGAACTGAAGTTTTTAATCCAAATGGTAAAGAAAAGATTTTATTAAGTTATTACTGGCAGGGTTTTGTTTTTAAAGATACAAAATTTGAAAGCCCGGTTCAGTATCAAATACCAAAAACTTTAGCCCCGGGCGAAGAAGTAGAAATTTTTATTACACTAAAAGCTCCAAGCACTGAAGCAAAGTATTTTCTAAAATTGGATTTATTTAATAAAGAAAAAGGGTATTTGGATAAGAAAAACAAATTCTCAAATCCAATTTTGTTTAAATTATGATAGG
>DAIOVK010000611.1:0-2096 GCA_036759045.1 Kapaibacterium sp. (SeqCode)
TAAGTCATGCTATCAACTTGTTGATAGTATGACTGAGAAAAGATGTCATTGGTAAGCGCAGCGAGAAATCTCACAAGTCATTGCTACCATAGAGTTTGAGATTCCTCACTTCGTTTTGGAATGACTGTTTTTCAGGATAATATGCGAAACTATTATTAACGAAACAAATATCCTAACTCCTTTATTTTCGATATAAGTCTTGGAGTTCTGAGTTTATGGTATTTATTGGTTGCAATAATTAATAATTAAATTAACACCTTTCTGGAAATAATCTTAGTTCCCCATACGTCTTTTATAGTTAAGTTTTTTAAATTTAATACGAATTAAAATGGAAAAAAAATTAATATTAATGATACTTGATGGTTGGGGAATTGGAAATAAATCTGAATCCGATGCAATTTTCATAGCAAATACTCCAAATATGGATAGATTACAAAACGAATACCCAAATTCTGTTCTACTTACCTGCGGAGAAAATGTCGGCTTACCAGATGGTCAAATGGGCAATTCAGAAGTTGGTCATTTGAATATTGGTGCAGGCCGCGTTGTGTATCAGGACTTAGTGAAAATCAATATTGCTATAAGAGATAAAACAATTGATTCAAATCAAATCCTGCTTGATGCCTTCAAATATGCTAAAGAAAATAATAAGTCAGTTCATTTCATTGGACTTGTTTCCGATGGTGGAGTCCATTCTTCAAATCAACATCTTTATAAATTATGTGATATGTGCAGGGATAACGGCTTAAATGACGTTTTTATTCATTGCCTTACTGACGGACGCGACTGCGACCCGAAAAGTGGTTACGGCTTTGTAAATAATCTTTTAGAGCATTTGAAAACCTCTGTTGGAAAAATTGCTACTCTTAATGGCAGATATTACACAATGGACAGAGATAAACGCTGGGAAAGAATTAAAGTTGGTTACGATGCTCTTGTTCATAGTACTGGCGAAAAATCCAATGACCTGTTAAAATCAATTGAAGAATCTTATAACCAGGGTGTTACAGATGAATTCATTAAACCAATTATTTGCACTGATGAAAAAGGAACTCCTGTAGCTGCTATTAAAGAGAATGATGTTGTAATTTGCTTCAATTTTAGAACTGACAGATTGCGCGAAATCACAACTGCATTAACTCAAAAAGATTTTCCTGAACAAGAGATGAAAATATTAGCTCTTTATTACTTAACATTGACGCGCTATGACGATACTTTTAAA
Organism: Kapaibacterium sp. (SeqCode); assembly: GCA_036759045.1. Lineage (GTDB taxonomy): Bacteria > Bacteroidota > Ignavibacteria > Kapaibacteriales > UBA2268 > JAAYJM01. The sequence continues at coordinate 1,223 of DAIOVK010000611.1, forward strand.
AATGTTAAAGTAGTTTTTGAAAAAGATAACGTAAATATGACGCTCGGTGAATATCTCTCTATACTTGGTAAAAAGCAGCTAAGAATTGCAGAAACTGAAAAATATGCCCATGTTACATTTTTCTTTTCAGGTGGACGAGAAAAGGAATTTCCCGGGGAAAGCCGCCGTTTAGTTTCTTCACCTAAAGTAGCCACTTACGACTTAAAACCAGAAATGAGCTGCTTTGAAGTTAGAGATGCCGTCATTGAAGAAATGAATAATAACCAACCGGATTTTATTTGCCTTAACTTTGCAAATGGTGATATGGTTGGTCACACTGGGGTTTTTCCTGCAATTCTGAAAGCAGTAGAAGCTGTGGATAAATGCGTTGGTGATGTTATTGAAACAGCTATTAAAAATGGATATGATGCGTTAATCATTGCCGACCATGGAAATGCCGATTATGCTAAAAATGATGATGGAAGCCCAAATACTGCTCATTCTCTTAATCCAGTTCCCTGTATCCTTGTAAGTAAAGATTTCACCAAGATTCAAAACGGAATACTTGCCGATGTCGCTCCGACAATATGCAAAATAATGGGATTAGAAATTCCAAATGAGATGAAAGGTAAAGCATTAGTGTAGATGTTTGACATCTTTGCTTGTCATTCTGGCGTATGCCAGAATCCATCTTGCTTTTTAGTCATTAGTCATTAGTCATTGGTAATTCGTTGTTAGTAAAAATACAAATGACGAATGACTAATGAACTATAAAAACTATTTTTAAGATGGATTCTGACATTCGTCAGAATGACACTTTTACTTATGTCATTTCTATTCAAATAAAGGTCTTACTTAATACTGGGGTTACCAATGACATCTTTACATTTGACTG
>DAIOVK010000612.1:0-2094 GCA_036759045.1 Kapaibacterium sp. (SeqCode)
ATTTACTACTTCGTTTGATTGGATTTTGCAAAGATAAGCACCAGCTGCGAGCTTAGTGCTATTTTTATCTAATCCATTCCATTCAAAGCTAAATGCACCGCTCTTTTCATTTGAAAAGTCCTTTTCAAATACCACTTCGCCCATATCATTATAAATTGATAATATTGTATTGTTATTATTAAATTTAATGTTTGTAGTATTTTCAAATGGATTTGGTGAAGCATCTAATTGAATGATTTCATTACTGTTATTAAATGAATTTTTCAAAGCAAGAGCAATATTGGAATAGTAATCGCCGCTGAAAACAGTTGCATTGCTTGTCGTTCTGGCTAAAATATCAGTGGAATATTCCATATTATTATTCTTTGAAAAGATACGAATATCCATTTGATTTCCTGCTGCAAAGCCATCAAGACCTAATTCGGGATTACCTTCCCAAGCGTTTAAGAGAATTGCTTCTTCGCCGTTATAAACAACAGCGCCAACGCATTTTTCACCATCGAATACAGCAATTTCATCGCCGGAAGCCAACTCGTAATTTCCAGTTATTTTTGGTTCAATCAGAATATTATAAGGCATACCTGTTCTTACGTATTCGAAATGCTTAGTTTCAAGAAACTGATTAGTAACGGAAATGCTGCTCCTTAATCCGGATTTACCCTGAGCATTTTGATATGTGAACTGAACATTATTCAAAACGTTATTGTTCATAGCGACCATATAGCCGAGTCCGGGCTCAAAATTAATTATAGTATTAATATTAAATTCCGGAACCCACATTCTACCATCAGAAGTCTTAACAACTTTAATATTTTCAATAAGCTCTTCAGGAACAGCAAGTGCGGTTGGAACTTCATTTTCTAAAAGATAAGCAATCCAGTTCCAACGCCTTGGCTTTAGTGTGATTGTCCATTCTTCAGGATTAATAGAGATACCGTTATAGATTAGGTCATCAGCAACATCAGAATAAACGTAATAAGCTTTGCGAATGTTTACATTGCCAAGAGTATTAATACTGAATTGAGGAACATATACCTTTCCATCTTCATCTTTTACTATTCTCAATGATTCAAGAGAAGAGTAGAGTTGCGGAGCATTAGTATATTTTGGAATATGATTAAATGAAATTAATTTGTAAGCATTAGCCGGAATATCAATTATAATATCGGAGTAAACGGTGCCGACAACTCTCATAGCAGCAAATTCACCGTAGCCGAAAGTACCGTTTCCGACCAGATAGTTCAACTGGCAGGAAGCTTCTCTGTTATTTTGGACTTTGAAAATCTTTAGAGTTATTTCATTTCCTGGAGTATAGCCAGCAAGTTCCAGGGTAGGATTTTCCTGCCAGGCAGTGAAAATTAAATTATAACTACCGTCGTAAATACCAGAGCCAACGCATAAATCGCCATCAAAAGCAGCAATTTCATCACCAATAACAAGTGGCTGCTCGTCAACAGTTGCTCCAGTAATTATGATTTTGAAAGGAATACCTGTAGCTTCAACAGGGACAAAATACTGAGAAATAGCAGTTGGTTCATTTTTGTAAAGTATTGAAATTGGATATTGAACTCTTGGAGCTATACTTTGATTATTAAAAATCTGTGCATTTGTAATAATATTATTGTTATATAGCTTTTGGAAATTAAGCTGAATCTCCTGAGATTCACCAGGAGCAACAGAAGTAACCGGTGGAGTTGCTGTAAATAATGGATGTCTTACTTTTTCAAAAGTAGAAATTTCAGGGCTACCAGATAAGTCAGCCCAGGTACTTACATCTTGAGCAATATTAAGGAAATTATTTTCTAAAGGAGCGTAAAATATAAGTCCTTCTTCTTGGCTATTTATTCTGTTGAACATATTGGCTTTAATCTGTTCTTTTGTTCGGACATAGTTCCAAACTCTTGCTTCAGACATAAATCCCTGCAAGTAATAATTATTTTCGTCAGCACGTCTTCCAGTCTGAAAATTACGTCCGCTGCCGGGAACCATTCGGGAGTCTGCATTTGTAAATTCCTGAACTAATTCACCATCTACGTAAAACTTAACACTGTTCCCACTCCATGTTGCTGCAAGGTGATGCCATTCATTAGCAGG